>JAYEMW010000171.1:0-17807 GCA_034718555.1 Thermodesulfobacteriota bacterium | reverse complement strand
AACCTGTGCGATTAGCCATTAGCGTTTAGCCCTTAGCATTAAAAAGGGATGGAAGTGAGAAATTTTAGAGAATTTAATCAACAGATCAATGATGCAAAGAGGATGCTGAATCCCGCCCCAGGCGGGACTAATGACTAAAAGCTAACTGCATAGGTCGAATTTTTCAAGGCAGCCGGTCATGAATCCGGCTGCCTTTGCTTAAGGGTATGACGCACTATCTGATTAAAAAACTTATCACGTTGCTTATACTGCTTTTTCTTGTCTCGATTACAGTATATTCGGTTCTATTTGTTTTGCCGGGGGATCCTGCCCAGATTATTCTTGGGATAAACGCCACACCTGAGACCCTGGCCAATCTCCGCGCAGAGCTTGGGTTGGATCAGTCCTTCTGGCGCCAGTACACTGATTGGATGGGTAATCTTCTTACTGGAAGAGGAAACCGGTCGATTAACTACGATATGCCTGTATATGATTTGATCATTTCCCGCCTGTCCGTAACAGGCCCTCTTGCGCTTATGGCTATGGTATTTGGGATTGTAATCTCAATACCCCTTGGAATCTACGCAGCCCGTCATCAGAACCAAAAAGGTGACGTAAGTGTAATGTTTTTTACCCAATTGGGTCTGGCTACCCCCGAGTTTTGGCTGGGAATTCTGCTGATTTTGCTTTTTTCCGTTCATTGGGGTATTTTTTCAGCAGGGGGCTTTCCAGGATGGTCAGTAAGCTTTTGGGGTTCAGTAAAGTCACTTTTATTGCCATCCTTTGCACTTGGTGTTATTCGCGCATCAATCCTGACACGACTGACACGATCCTCTATGCTGGATGTACTGCGTGAAGATTATGTGAGAACCGCCAGGGCAAAGGGCCTTAAGGAACGGACCGTAATATATGTTCATGCCCTTAGAAATGCCCTTATCCCTGTCCTTACCATATTAGGTCTCCAGTTAGGCCAACTAATGGCCGGGGCAATAATTATTGAAAATGTTTATTATTTGCCGGGATTGGGGAGGCTGGTTTTTCAGGCAATTGGGCAGAGGGATCTTCCGGTAGTTCGGGAAATAGTTTTATTCATGGCTGCAGCAGTTGTAGTGGTAAACTTTATCGTAGACCTTACTTATGCCTCCATTGATCCACGAATCAGACTGGAAAAGATGTGATTTTTCGTTAATAATATGAAACGTTTTTTTGGAAACCTGAATTTTACAGTTGGATTTATTTTATCCCTGCTCGTTGTGCTAATGGCAGTGACCAGTCTGGTGTGGACGCCTTATGATGCCAACTCTATGAATGCCCTTCATCGCCTTGCAGGCCCTTCTCTAATTCATCCCCTCGGCACTGACCAGTATGGAAGGGACATACTGTCCAGGGTTATGGTTGGGGCTGTAAATTCGATTGTTGTTGGTCTTGTAACAGTAACTATCGGTCTAAGCCTTGGGGTATTTTTCGGGCTAATATCCGCTTATTATGGTAAGATTGTGGATGAGGCAATTATGCGGCTTTCAGACCTTTTATTCGGATTCCCCGCTGTACTTACTGCAATCCTTATTACCTCTGTCCTCGGGCCATCGATGGTAAATGCCATGTTGGCTATTGGAATTTTTTACATCCCTGTGTTTGCAAGACTGACAAGGGCAGTCGCAATGACCACCTGGGAGAGGGAGTTTATTGAGGCTGCCAGGGCATGTGGTATAAATGAACTGACTATTACCTGGCGCCATGTTTTGCCTAATATTCTTTCACCACTTATTATACAAGGCACAATACAGTTTGCAGTAGCTATTCTTGCCGAGGCAGGCCTTAGTTACCTGGGATTGGGCACCCAGCCGCCTTTTGCCTCTTGGGGAAGAATGCTTAATGAGGCCCAGACATTTATGACCCTCGCCCCCTGGATGGCGATATTTCCAGGCATAGCGATAGCCTGGGCAGTGTTAGGCTTCAACCTGCTGGGAGACGGCCTGCGTGACACCCTTGACCCAAAAATGGTGAGGAAAAGATGAAGGTTAAATTTTTTACGTAAGAGGTTGAAAGAAAATGATACCCCCTGAAGTGATTAAAAAGGTAATAAAGGAAATTAATCCTCATGAGCTGATTAGTCTTACAAGAGATTTGGTCATGATTAATTCGGTATGGGACCCTGCGTCAGGAACAAGTGAACAGCCTGCTTCAGAGCTTGCAGGTCGCTGGGCCAAAGATCATGGGCTTGCAGTTGAGATGGATCAGGTTGCCCCAGGGAGGCCTAATACCATAATCACCTGGAATGCCGGCCCAGGAGATCGAAATTTGATGTTTGAGGGGCACACGGATGTGGTTACGCCAGGTGATATTTCTGCCTGGCAATACGACCCCTTTGGAGCTGAAATTGTAGGAAAAAGAATGTATGGCCGGGGGACAAACGACACAAAAGGGAACCTTGCAGCGATGCTTGTGGCCATGAACGCACTAAAACGATCAGGCGTGAAGTTAACCGGTACAATCACCGGAGGAGTTCTGTGCGATGAAGAAGATCAGATGCTCGGTGTCCAGGATTTTATTAAGCGTGGGCGTGCAGATTCAGTGACTGGGGCGATAATATGTGAACCCCAGGATGGGTTGATTTGTATCTCTCAAAAAGGCGCTGTACGGGCCGGATATGTTATAACAGGACGGATGAGCCATGGGGCGATGCCATTATCAGGTCTCAATACAGCCCCGGCCGTTGCAAGATTAATAGACGGCCTTCACGAAATGGAATTAAGTGCGGTAAGGAAAACCGGACGTGATGAATTCTTAGGGTGGCCCAGCTTCACCCCAACAGTAATAATGGCCCCTATTGCAGGACCTCCTCAGTTAAACGTAATGCCCCAAAAAGCCAAGGTGCTGGTGGATATTCGAACCGTTCCAGGACAGTCTCATCCGGACATTCGTAGAAAACTAATTGAATTGGCCACAGAGGTAGAGCGCAGGACCAATGAGCATTACAAGGAATATGATAGTTTCATTGATCTGGATAGATCCCATGATCTCAGGGTTAATGTAGAGTTTTTTACAGACAGACCTTGCACTCTCACCGACAAAAAGGACCCTCTTGTTATTGCCGCTGACTGGGCCACGGGCCGGTTATCTGAAAGAGGACCTGTTCATGCCGGTGTACCGGGCGCTACTGACGGCACCTTTCTTTGGTCTCTCAAGAATATCCCTATTGTCACTATGGGGGCTGGAGATCGTCAAGTAGCCCATCAGGTGGATGAATGGGTCGACCTGGATCAGCTTATTGAAACTACTAAAATATATGCCCTTGCGGCTTTGCATTACCTTTACCCCGGGGATCATTCATGATGAATAATCTCTTGGAAATAAATAACCTATCCGTACAGTTTGATACTCCGGAGGGAATAGCAAGGGCAGTGGACGGGATTAGTCTTAATATTTCCCATGGAGAAACCCTTGGACTTGTTGGAGAATCAGGATGTGGCAAGAGCGTGACTTCACTGAGTATTTTAGGGTTAATTCCTTCACCCCCTGGCCGAATTAAGGCAGATAGCGTCCTGTTCGAAGATCGAAATCTTCTTAATCTTAACAGTGAAGAGATGAGACAGATAAGGGGACAGGGAATTGCAATGATTTTCCAGGAACCAATGACCTCTCTGAATCCGGTTCTTCCTGTAGGGCGCCAGGTAGCAGAGCCTTTAGTTGTTCACAAGGGCATGTCCAAAACCAAGGCCTATAAGGAGGCCGTTAAATGGCTGGAACATGTTAAGATACCGGAAGCCGGGAAGCGTCTGGACGACTATCCCCATCAGCTATCAGGAGGCATGCGCCAACGGATAATGATAGCAATGGCCATGGTGTGCCGCCCTAAACTGCTGATTGCTGATGAACCAACTACTGCACTGGATGTAACCATACAGGCCCAGATTCTTTCTCTTATGGTTGGGTTAAAGGAAGAGCTGGATATGTCTATTTTGCTTATTACCCATGATCTGGGTGTAGTGGCCCAGATGGCGGATCGTGTGTTGGTTATGTATGCCGGTGAAATAGTGGAAGAGGCCGATGTTATGGACCTGTATGATAACCCATTTCATCCTTATACCCAGGGACTTCTCCGGTCAATGCCCCGTTTAAGTGAGCAAATCAGTGGTAAATCCCGCCGATTAACCGAGATCGCAGGAGTGGTGCCTCCACTGACAAAAGTTATGCAGGGCTGCAAATTCGCCGATAGATGTCCCTATGCCTTTACATTATGCAGGGAAAGGCATCCCGAACTATTTGCAGTGCGAGATGGACAGCGTGCAAGGTGCTGGCTCAGGGATTATCCGGAGAAAAGGAAACATCATGGCTGAAAGTACCTTGCTTGAGGTTCATGAAATTGTAAAACACTTTCCTCTTGGAGGGGGAATGTTTAAAAAACCGCATTCATGGGTAAAGGCGGTAAACGGTGTTTCTTTCAATGTGAAAAGGGGCGAAAGCTTCGGTGTAGTTGGAGAGTCTGGATGTGGTAAAACAACCCTTGGAAGGCTTATAATTGGGCTAATCAAGCCATCCAGCGGGCGAATCGAGTTTGACGGTCAAGACTTTTCAGGTTTAAGCAATGTTGAAATGCGCTCGGTGCGCAGGAGA
This sequence comes from Thermodesulfobacteriota bacterium, assembly GCA_034718555.1. Classification (GTDB taxonomy): domain Bacteria; phylum Desulfobacterota; class DSM-4660; order Desulfatiglandales; family B25-G16; genus M55B121. Next base: position 13,211 of record JAYEMW010000171.1, on the reverse strand, counting down.
ATGCAGATAATATTCCAGGACCCATACTCCAGCTTAGACCCCCGCATGAAGGTTATTTCAATTATTACAGAACCTATGCGTCCTGCAAAAGATGTATCAAAAAGCAATCGACGTGATACTGCTGCTGAACTATTGGAACGAGTAGGCCTGAGGCCGGAGGATTTGGATAAATATCCCCATGAGTTTTCCGGTGGTCAGCGCCAGAGGATAGGTATTGCCCGATCCCTTTGCATGCGACCTGAACTAATCGTGGCGGATGAACCGGTGAGCGCACTGGATGTATCAATTCAGGCACAGGTAATTAACCTGATGGAGGAACTCAAGGAAGACTTCAATCTTTCATATATCTTTATATCCCATGATCTGAGTGTGGTTAATCATGTATGCAACAGGATTGCAGTAATGTATTTAGGCTCAATAGTTGAGTTGGCTCCAAGCAATAATTTTACCACGGCGCCTCGACACCCATACACCAGGGCCTTATTGACTGCAGTGCCGCAGCCTGACCCCCACAAAAGTGACAGGCCATCTCCAATGGAAGGCGATGTTTCCAGCCCAATAGACCTGCCGGCAGGATGTACATTCCACCCAAGATGCCAATATGCCTTTGATAAATGCAAAAGGGCGAACCCACCTTTGCTCCAGGCCGGCCCAGATCATTATGTGGCATGCTGGCTTAATAAGGGAAAGGGCGTTCAGGATTTTTAAGAAACTAAATTTGATAGTCCCGTAAAAAGTCATTACTCTGGTGAAAATCAGAGCCCAGATGGTCTGCAACTGCTTGAAAAGACTGGATTCCGGCTTTCGCCGGAATGACGAGATAAGATAAGCGCCTGTCATTCCGGCGAAAGCCGGAATCCAGTCAAGCAATCGTATTGTACAAATCCTGCCAATGCGGATTACTGCTTTCAATCAATTCCAGTTTCCATTTTTGCTTCCATTCCTTCAATCGCTTCTCCCTCTCAATAGCGGATTCCATACTCTCGTGTACTCCGTGCCAAACCAGTGAATGAAACTTCGTAGCGTTTGTTAAAACCTTCCACCATGTTGTTTTTGTGCTCCCATATCCCCTTGACGAGGTCTGAAGCCACTCCGATATAGAGGGTAGCATTTCCTTAGTTTGCCAAAATATAAACCGCTGCCTGCTTGTTCGATGATACTACTCTGAATCGAGGTATCGGAGCAGGTTCTGGATTCCGGCTTTCGCCGGAATGACGAGTGATAAATCCTGCTCTCTTAAGTTAGCGCTTATGCCATCCGTAGGCCACCAGTCACTTAAGGAAACCCCACCCTCATTTAAAGATTATCACCTTTGGAAAATGTCTTTATCAATAATACAATAAGTAATGAAAATATTAAATACCTTTGCATATATATCAGGACAGGGGAATCTCTTTTTTTGGCCGCAACACACATAGTCTTAGTGTGTTTAAGGCACCCCTGTTTGTTTCTCAAGACAAAGGTAAGCAGAACCGTGTATCTTCTATGGTATTGCCATAAGAAAATAACCTTTAAATTTTTCTGGGCAGAATACTTAATGTTATCTGCACCCCATGAAATGATGCATAATATTTGTGGCCAAAAAAAGAGATTCCCCTGTCCTGATGACTTATCTATTTCCAGTCCCTTAGTGTCTAAAAAATTCCAACTAAACAATTTATTTTTTCAGGAATTTAAATTTTTTCCTTGACAAACAAATAAATTTCTATAAGAGTGGTACAAAGTGGATAAAAGTGGGAAAATATATTGGAAAATACCATAAATAACCTTTTTGAAGGGCGATCCAGGCATACTCTTGATGAAAAAGGCAGATTGGCTATTCCTGCCCGTTTTAAAGAGGCCCTGAAGAACAAGGGGGATTTATCCCTTGTGATCACCAATTCCAGTGGTTATTTGCTGGGCTTTACCAGTACTGATTGGCAAAAAATAAAGGAAAAGGCCGTTAATTTTTCATTATTTGATTCATCTGCCAATGTATTAATCCGCTATTTTATATCCGGAGCTAAAGAGTGTCCACTAAAGCGCGGAAGGATTTTAATACCACCAGACCTGAGAGAGTTAGGTGAATTAAAAAAAGAAGTTGTCCTAATTGGCCATTTAAACAGTTTTGAAATTTGGGATAAGGAAAAGTGGGATAAAGAGTTTGAAAGGGTAAGAAAATCCTTTGCAAAGACTCATCAATCTTTTTCGGAACTTGGAATTTGAAGGAGGATAAAGTGAATTTTTCCCATCAGCCTGTGATGGTTGATGAGGTTATTGAATATCTAATTACTGATCCAAAAGGTATTTATATTGATGGAACGGCCGGCACAGGAGGTCATAGCATTGAGATTTGCAGAAGGATAAACTCTAATGGGAGGCTGATTTGTTTAGATGTTGACAGGGCAGCCATAAAAATTGCCAGTGAAAGACTCTCTCAATTTAAAGATGTGGCCACTGTAGTGAAGGGAAGCTATGTAGATTTAGAAGTCATACTTAAAAAAATAGGCATTGGTAAGGTAAATGGCATACTTTTAGATCTTGGCATGTCTTCGTATCAGCTTGAGTCGTCCGGCAAGGGGTTTAGTTTTTCCAGGGATGAACCTTTAGATATGAGAATGGATGAAGATATGGACGTAACTGCCGATGAATTGGTTAATAGTCTATCCAGAGAAAAACTGGAAGCGCTTATATGGAATTATGCCCAGGAAAGATGGGCGAAACGTATTTCAAAGGCCATATTAAAGGAGAGGCGGAAATGCCCCATACATTCAAGTAAACAACTGGCAATGCTGATAAGGGCTGCTATTCCTGATAAATATCATCCCCGTAGCATACATCCGGCCACCAAAACCTTCCAGGCCCTCAGGATTGCTGTTAATAGGGAGCTGGATAATATAAGTGATTTTTTAAAGAGCGCCCCTCAGCTTCTTGAAAGGGGAGGGCGATTAGTTGTTCTGTCTTATCATTCATTAGAGGATAGAATAATTAAACATACATTCCGTCGTTGGGATAGTGGAAACATTTACCCTCGGAGGCTTCCGGTTATCCCTGAGGGCAAACATTCGGTGATGAAGGCAGTGGAAAGAAAAGCGATTAAACCTAGTGCAAAAGAGGTAAATTTTAATCCAAGGTCAAGGAGCGCTATTTTACGGATAGCAGAGAGGGTTTAAGTGAAGAGAACAAAGAATCGGGTAATAAGATTATTGTATCTTTTTTTAACGATATTCTTTCTATATTTAACAGCAGGGGTGTTTCATGTCTGGATAAATTCTGAAAAGACCCAGACAGGTTATGCACTAAGCGGGTTAAAAAAGGAAATTGTAAAGATTGAGGAGGACAACCGTAGGTTAAAATTAGAGTTAGCCTTCCTAAAATCTCCCGAATATTTGGAGGGCCTGGCAGCGTCGGAATTTGGGCTGAGGTATCCTTTGTCTAAGCAGGTTGTTTTTTTGCCATGAAAATTAAAAACAAAAAGTGGGTAAGGGTTAGAATATACATTACTGCATCCTGTTTTTTTATTTTTTTCTGTGTCGTTTTTTTAAGGGCATATCAACTTCAAATAAGGGATGGACATAAGCTGTCAGATTTAGCAAGGGCAGATTATACAAAAAAGATTTCATTTTTAAGCCAAAGAGGTACGATTTTTGATAGGAACGGAAATGCACTGGCAATCAGCATAGATGTTCCTTCAGTATACTCTTGCCCAAAAGAGATAGTACAAAAGAAGAGGGCAGCCGTCCTTATTGCGAAAGCGCTTAACATTAACGAAAAGAATGTGCTTAAAAAAATCCAGAACAAACGCTCTTTTGAGTGGATAAAGAGAAAGGTTACGCCGGATGAGATTACCCTAATTGAAAGACTTGATTTGCCAGGCATATATTTTTCCAGAGAAGGTAGACGCTATTATCCTTACCGCGAAACATGCGCCCATGTTGTAGGATTTGCAGGTCAGGATAATAAAGGGCTTGAGGGCATAGAATTGCAATACAACCGCTATTTGGAAGGGAAGGTGACAAGGTTTAAGAGCACGCGTGATGCCCTTGGAAGGCAATTGGATTATTATAGTTCAGAAATGGAAAAGCAGGATCCATACAACCTTATGCTGACGCTTGATAAAGACATTAGTTATAAGGCACGACAGGCATTAAGGAATGCAGTGAAAAAGTCAGGCTCAAAGAGTGGCATTTGCATAGTTACGAGGCCTCAGACAGGTGAGATTTTGGCTATGGCGGTTTTTCCGGAATATAATCCGAATATATCCGGGAGGTTTGAGCCAGGCAAATGGCGAAACAGGGCGGTTACTGACTGCTTTGAACCTGGTTCTACACTAAAGTCATTCCTTATGGCCTCTGCACTGGAAGAGGGCATAGTTAAAAAAGAATCTCTTTTTAACTGTGAAAATGGGCATTACGCTGTTGGAAAATATATTATACACGATAGCCGTCCGTATGGGATGTTGAATGTTAGCGATATAATAAAATTTTCAAGCAATATAGGGGCAATAAAGATTGGTCGGAAACTGGGACCAGAGAGGTATTATGATTATCTGAAGAAATTTGGATTCGGCGAACATACTGGAATAGATTTGCCGGGTGAAAGAAAGGGTAATTTAAAGCCTATTGAATCCAGGAGCACTATTGGACTTAACAACATGTATTTCGGTCAAGGCATGTCCGTTTCTCCACTCCAACTGATAATGGCCTTTGGCGCAATAGCTAACGGCGGACATCTTATGAGGCCTTATTTGGTAAAATCTATAGTTGACCAAAAGGGAGAGACTATACGGGAATTTTATCCCATGATCAAAGAAAATGTCATATCACCTGAAACAGCAAGAGAGGCACGGTCTATACTTGAGGGCGTGGTGCAAAAGGGAGGAACCGCAATTAGGGCGGCTATAAAGGGATATTCCGCGGCAGGAAAAACAGGGACTTCGCAAAAGGTAGATCCCATAACAAAGAGTTACTCAGAAAAAAAATTTGTAGCCATCTTTGGAGGTTTTGTACCTGCGGATTCTCCGGAATTAGCTATTCTTGTTGCACTTGATGAGCCGAAGGGTAAACCCTATGGGGGGCTTGTAGCGGCTCCGGTTTTTAGAGAGGTTGGTTATTGGGCTCTCAACTATCTCAATGTAGTACCTTCGCTAAATGACGCTGCTGAGGGTGAAAAAGAGGAAGTTAAAAGAAAATATATAACCCATAAGTTAGAAGAGATAAAGGCAAGTACTCTTAAACCTGAAATACCTGGATTAATGCCTGACCTAAAAGGGCTTGGTGTAAGGGAGGTTTTAAGGGAGGCAAGAAGGTTGGGTTTGAGGGTTGTTGTTGAGGGAAGCGGACTGGCCGTAAAACAAAGTCCGGAGCCTGGCTTGCCTTTAGATAATGAAATTTTATTAAGTGTAACATTTAAACCGCCTTGTTAAGAAAGAATTTGTCATTAACAATGGAATTTTACGGGGCAACTTTTAGTGAGAAGCTAACATGAGACTTGATTACCTGTTAGAGGGTATTGATGTTTTAGAGAGCCATGGGAGGACAGACATTGAAATTAAAGGTCTCACCAGTGACTCTCGCGAGGTTAAACAGGATTACCTGTTTGTTGCTGTCAAGGGATGGAATCAAGACGGGCACGGGTATCTAAATCATGCCATCCAAAATGGTGCGCATGGATTAGTCGTTGAGAAGATAGAAGAAATCCATAGAGATACAAACATTGTCCGTATTGCTGATACAAGGGCTGCCCTTTCTAAGATGGCCGCAAGGTTTTATAATTATCCTGCCAGGGACATGAAACTTATAGGTATAACGGGAACTAATGGAAAAACAACGACAAGTTATATCCTTGAGTCAATTATGAAGGATGCAGGGATTCATACAGGTGTTATAGGGACAGTCAATTGCAGATTTAATGATAAATCCTTTGATATGTCATTAACTACACCTGAATCAACTGATTTAATGAAAACGTTGCGGGAGATGAAAGACGCAGGTGTGACCCATGTTATTATTGAGGTGTCATCTCACTCTCTTGAGCAGGGAAGAACGAGGGATCTAAGTTGGGCAAGGGCATTGTTTACCAATTTTTCCAGGGATCATCTCGATTACCACTCAACAATGGAAGATTATTTTAAGGCAAAATCCCTGCTTTTTAGCTCATTGAGAGTTGATGAAGGCGGCCAACAAATTAAGGCGGTTATTAATATGGATGATCCTAAGGCCAGGGTATTAGAAAAGATGACAAAGGTACCTGTTGTTAGTTACGGGGTTGACTGCAACTGTATGATCAGGGCTGTTGATATTGAATCTGATATTAATGGAATAAGATTAAAATTAGTGACGCCAACAGGTGATGTGTCGCTAACCTCTACGCTTTTAGGAAGAATAAATGTCTATAATATTCTTGCAGCCGCTTCTGTTGCTTACAGTATTGGTGTGGACCTAAAAAATATTTCAAGGGGAGTAAATAAACTCGCCCTTGTGCCGGGTAGGATCGAGAATGTAAAAAATAAAAGAGAGCTTTCGGTGTTTGTTGATTTTGCCCACAGCCCTGACGCCCTTGAAAAGGTTCTCCAAACATTAAGACCTGTTTCAAGTGGGAGGCTGATTGTAGTGTTTGGCTGTGGGGGAGACAGGGATAAAGGGAAAAGGATGGATATGGGCAGGGTTGCAGGAAAAAACAGCGATATTGTCATAATTACGTCTGATAACCCCAGGGGAGAGGATCCGGAAGAAATCATAGATAGAATTGTGCCCGGCGTTAAAGAGTCAGGATTAGAGAGGATAGATCTAAGCCTTGCGCAAAAGGAAAAGGGCTATGATATTTTATCGGACAGAAAGAAGGCTATTCGTATTGCTATTAATTACGCCAGAAAAGGAGACATTGTTTTAATCGCCGGCAAGGGCCATGAGAATTATCAAATTATTGGCAGCAGGAAAAAACACTTTAACGATGTTGAGGAGGCGGCTTTAGCTGCGGTGTGAATAGGGTTAAATGAATTTATGTGAATTTGTGGGGTAAGGACATTAGATGTGTGCGGAATGGGGGAAATTACCTGTTAGAGAGTTGGCGTCTGCCATGGGAGGCAGTCTGGTATGCGGCCTTGAGGATATGCCGGCAAGAGGGCTTTCAACGGACACAAGAAAATTGGATGCCGGAGATATTTTTTTGGCGCTGAGAGGAGAGAATTTTGATGGCCACAATTTCTTAGAAGAGGCAATAAATGCAGGGGCTGCTGGTGTGATTGTGGAAAATGATACAGTGAAACCTGAGAAATTCTCAGGAAAAAATTTTACGGTAATCACCGTTCCATCAACTCTAAAGGCCTTAGGGAATTTGGCATTGTGGTGGAGAAGGGAATGGGGCAAGAAATTAATAGCCATAACCGGGAGCAACGGTAAGAGCACAACAAAGGAGATGACTGCCTCAATCCTCTCAAAACAGGCGCATACCATGAAAACGCCTGGAAATTTTAATAACCTTATTGGGCTGCCTTTAACCATTCTGTCTTTAACGCCAGGGCATAGCATGGCGGTTTTGGAGATGGGAATGAACAGGGCCGGTGAGATTGGCCGGTTAACACAGATTGCTAACCCTGATATTGGAGTTATAACAAACATTGCAGGTGTGCATTTAGAGGGTTTAGGGGATTTAAGCGGGGTAATCAAAGCAAAAGCAGAGCTCCTTGAAGAGATGCACAGCGGAACAATTGCGATTTTAAACGGAGACGATAATGCAACAGAGAAGTTAATCTCAATGTTTCAGGGGAGGGTTATTAGCTTTGGTCTGGGAAAGATGAACAGTGTAAGGGCGGAAGATATAAAGAGGACTGGAGAGCATGCTCAAACCTTTGATATTGTTTTTGATAATGAAAGGGTGCCGGTAAGTATAAATCTTCCTGGTGTCCATAACATTATGAACGCATTAGCCGGGGCGGCTGTAGCCTATTGTTTATCAGTATCAAGTGAATCAATTGTTCAGGGTTTGGCCGATTTTAAGCCCCTTAAAGGTAGATTTCAAGTCATTGCTTTAAATGGAGATATACAGCTTGTTGACGATACTTATAATGCCAACCCTTCGTCTTTAAAGGCGGCTATTCAGGAAATTAAGGGCTTTAAAAAAACAGGCCTTTTAGTAGGGCTTGGAGAGATGATGGAGTTAGGCAAGGAGGCATCACGCTTGCATTTTAATGCAGGCGAACTCGTAGCTGATGCCGGAGTAAAATTTTTTGTTGCCTTAGGCAAACATGGTCAACAGCTTATTGAAGGGGCGTCCAGGGGAGGCCTTGCCGGGGCACAAACTTGCCTCGCAACAAATCATAGAGAAATGTTTGATATGATCAAGGCCAATGTGAAGGAGGGAGATACTATTTTTCTTAAGGGATCCAGGGGGATGGCCTTAGAAAAGGTTGTGAAGGCCATTAAAGATCATTTTGGGGTGAGTAAAGGCGGATTAGTGCTAAACAATTAATAACCGTTCACAGGTTCAGGGTTCAAGGTTTAGGGTTAGGGAAAAGACTGAAATTGCACTCCAAAAAGACTCTTAAAAATGCGGGTTTTGCCACATCATTGCCAAATACCATGTTCCAGACTTGTGGGTATGTGGAAGCGATTGGTTTTTACGTACAAAACGCTTACAAAATGGCTTAAGGTGATAAGAATACAACCTTTGAACCCCTGAACTTTTGAACCGTGAACGGTTAAAACAATTGATAACCGTTCACAGCAAACAGCGAACGGTTGCAGGCACCATAAAAGGTTAAAATGTTATATAAACTGATATATATTTTTCATACAGATTACTCCTTTTTAAATGTATTCAGGTACATAACCTTCAGGACTATCTATGCGACCCTGACCGCCTTATTTATTTCCATGGTCCTTGGGTACTGGCTTATTCCAAGGTTAAAAAAACTCCAAATAGGCCAGTACATTAGAGAGAATGGGCCTCCTGATCATCAGCGTAAGACAGGTACCCCTACCATGGGCGGATCCTTTATATTAATTGCTGTTACTGTATCTGCGCTGCTTTGGATGGAGATGAAATGCTTTTATATCTGGCTGGTTCTAATTGTTACTGTTTTATTTGGGGCCATTGGATTTTTGGATGATTATCTCAAGATAATAAGAAAGAGCAGCAATGGCCTCACTCCATGGAGTAAATTTTCCATGCAGGTTGGGGTAGCCTTTTTCGCTGGATTAATATTACACCGGTACACAGGTTTTGATTCAAGACTAAGCTTTCCTTTTTTTAAGAATTTTATGCCGGATTTAGGGATTGCTTACATACTTTTCATTGTCTTGGTGGTAGTAGGGGCGTCAAATGCGGTTAATCTGACGGATGGACTGGATGGGCTTGCCATAGGGCCTATAATTATTGCCTTTCTGAGCTATCTAATATTTTCTTATCTTGCCGGGCATATTAAGATTGCAAACTATCTGCAAATTCCATATGTGAGGGGGGCTGGGGAGCTTACCGTTTTTTGCGGCGCTGTAGCAGGAGCAGGAATGGGCTTTCTGTGGTACAACACCTATCCTGCGCAGGTATTTATGGGAGATGCAGGCTCCCTTTCTCTGGGCGCTGCCTTAGGCATGATTGCTATTATCAGTAAACAAGAGATAACACTGATTATCGTTGGAGGGCTTTTTGTAGTTGAGGCCCTGTCAGTGATTATCCAGGTGATATATTTTAAAGCTACAGGGGGGAAGCGATTTTTCAGAATGGCCCCCCTTCATCACCACTTTGAACTAAAGGGATGGCCTGAGCCAAGGGTTACAATTAGGTTTTGGATTGTTGCGATTATGCTGGCCCTGCTTTCAGTTAGTACACTTAAGTTGAGGTAATTAGTTGAAAACTGATAGAAGTCAAGTAAAAATTGAAAAGAATGTTTTAGTAGTAGGCCTTGGAGAGAGCGGGTTGGCAACGGCTCAGTGGCTTGTTAATCAGGGGGCTACAGTAACCGTTAGTGAAAGACTGGGAGTGTCTGCTTTAGAAAGAGATGTCTTAGATAATTTATCAAGAACAGGGGTTAGACTTGAAATTGGCGGCCATAATGCGGAGACATTTACAAAGACGGATTTAATTGTTGTAAGCCCAGGCGTGCCTCTAAATATTGAACCACTTGTCAAGGCCAAACAGCAAGGGATTCCTGTCATAGGGGAGATAGAGCTTGCCTGCAGATACATAAAAACAAATATAATAGCGGTGACAGGCACAAACGGTAAGTCAACGGTCGTTACATTAATAGGGAATATACTGCGTAAGGCCGGAAAGGAGGCCTTTGTTGGCGGAAATATAGGGCGCCCTTTAATTAATTACATAAGTGGAGACCAGAGGGCTGATTATGTGGTGTTAGAGGTGAGCAGCTTCCAGCTTGATACCATGAAGAATTATTTTTCACCTCTACTGTCTGTTATATTAAATATTAGCCCGGACCACCTTGACAGATATGAAGATTACAACGCCTATGCAAGGTCTAAAGAAAGAATTTTTGAAAATCAGGGGCTGGGCCAAAGCCTGATTTTAAACGATGATGACATTTGGCTAAAAAAATTAGAACCACTCAGTGGGGTTACCGTATACAGGTATGGGTTAACCAATAAAAAAAACAGACAAGCTTTTTCAAATAATGGATATGTGTTTGTTAAACTGCCGGGTGAAGAACTCACTGAATTAAGTTTTAATAACCCGGCATTGCCTGGCGATCATAATAAGGAAAATGTGGCAGCAGCTGTTTTGGCATCGGCAGTGCTAAAGATGCCCCCATCTGCAATGCAGCTTGCCGTTGATGACTTCCATGGATTGCCTCATAGGATTGAGTTTGTGGATACATTGAAGGGTGTTGCCTTTTACAATGACTCAAAGGCCACAAATATAGATGCTGCAATAAAATCTATTAAAAGTTTTTCATCCCAAATTATCTTGATAGCTGGAGGCAGGCATAAGGGTAGTGATTATAATCCTCTTGTTGAGTCAGCCTCCGGCAGGGTAAAGAGTGTGATTTTATTGGGGGAGGCAAGTGATATATTAGCAGAGTCCTTTAGCATGAAGATATCATGGTCTAAAGCAAAGAATATGGTTGAGGCAGTGTATTCAGCCTTCAATAAGGCTGATACAGGAGATGTCGTTCTCCTTGCCCCGGCATGCTCGAGTTTTGATATGTTCAAGGATTATAAGCAGAGGGGAGATGCTTTCAGGAAGGCCGTCGGAAGGTTGAAGAATGATTGGTAAAAGCGAAAATAAATACAGCTATGATCCCTTTATCCTGATTACTGTTTTATTGCTGATTGGGATTGGATTGATTGCAGTTTTTAGCTCCAGTTCAATTCTTGCTGAAAGAAGATACGGAGATCAATATTTTTACCTGAGGAAACAGATTATGTTTTGCCTTTTAGGCCTTCTGTTTATGGTATCTGTAAAGAATATCAACTACTTAGTATATAAAAAGTTAACATACATTTTTTTAGGCCTTAGTCTAATATTAATGATTTTGCTTTTTATACCCGGTATCAGGACAAGAATAGGCGGCGCCTATAGGTGGATTAGGTTGGGGTTTATCTCTATTCAGCCATCAGAGGCGGCAAAACTGTCGCTCGCCATCTTTTTTGCCTACAGTATGAGTAAAAATTCCGAGGTTATGGGGACTATACGTTATGGTGTTATGCCCTATCTAATTGTAGCGGCAATGTTCATTGCACTTATACTTCCCCAGCCGGATCTTGGTACAGCCGCAATCATAGTCATTTGGATGCTGATACTTTTGTTTATAGGTGGTGTTAATTTAAGGTATATAATTCTTTTTTTAGGCATGTTGGCGCCGGTTTCTTTTTATATTATCTCCCTTGCGCCTTACAGGGTTGAACGGCTGCTGTCTTTCTTAAATCCATGGGAAGACCCGACTGGTTCAGGGTTTCAAATAATACATTCAATGTATGCCTTTGGCTCAGGGGGATTGACAGGGGTTGGGATGGGAGATAGCAAACAAAAACTGTTTTATCTCCCGGAAGCCCATACGGATTTTATACTGCCGATTATAGGTGAAGAAATAGGATTTTTAGGCGTGAGTGTTTTGATAGTCCTTTTTACCATTCTCGTATTCAGGGGTATTAAGATTGCCTTGAATGCCCCTGAGCTATTTGGAACCTATCTTGCCCTGGGTATTTCCCTCATGTTGGCCATACAGGTAATAGTCAACATGGGAGTTGTGATGGCGCTTTTGCCGACTAAAGGGTTGGCCCTACCCTTTGTAAGTTATGGAGGTTCCTCTCTTGTGATTAATCTTATTGGAATGGGGATATTAATGAATATCTCAAAAAAGACTTTTAACAGTTCAATTTGATGGCCAGGGTATACCATAATTTATCATTGACTGGTCATAGTCGGGCGGATCAGGGACCAAGGATAATAATTTCCGGTGGGGGGACTGGTGGTCATCTATTTCCAGGTATTGCAATTGGAAGCGAGCTGAAAAAAAGGTGTGGCAAGGCAGCTATCCTTTTTATAACAGGTAGGAAGAAAATGGAGCATAGAATAATTTCCCAGGCCGGATTTGAGACTCAATCGATAGATGTTGAAGGGGTGATGGGAAAGAATTTTTTAGGCCTTATTAGTGCATTTTACAAGGTGATGTTAGCATTGATCCAGTCTTTTTTAATAATAAGGAATTTCAGACCACAACTGGTATTGGGGTTAGGTGGATATACATCTGGGCCTGTGTGTTTAATCGCGTGGCTTTTCAGGGTTCCAACAGCCGTACATGAGCAAAATTCTTTTCCAGGCTTGACAAACAGGATTCTTGCCCCATTTGTGAGACGTGTATTTACATCATTTGCAGAGACCGCAAAATACTTAAAAGGGGATAAATTATTCTTGAGTGGAAATCCTATAAGAAATGAGCTTTTACAGCCGATTCAGTTCCCAAAAATGGATAAAAGATTTGTTATTCTTGTTATGGGGGGCAGTCAAGGGGCTAAGACATTGAATGAGGCCGTTATATCAATGATTAAGGAGTTCAAGTCGGTCGGCGATGTTCCTTTTATGATTCATCAAACAGGCAAAGCGGATTTAAAAAGAGTGGCTGACGAATATGTAACCCTTGGTGTTGACGGGGAAGTATCGGCCTTTATAGAGGATATGGCATCGGCATACTCCAGGGCGGACCTAATTATTTGCCGCGCAGGCGCTACTACTGTAGCTGAACTTGCAGCGCTTGGTAAGCCTTCTATACTTATCCC
>JAYEMW010000170.1:0-3516 GCA_034718555.1 Thermodesulfobacteriota bacterium | reverse complement strand
TAGATTTTAGATAACCGTCCATGCCGTCAAAATCTATCTCTATTTTTAAACATCTTCAACAGGAGATAGCCAATGTGCCCATGGATTTAGAAATTTTAATTCTGCTTTTTCTTTGCTTGACTTTTATAAAATCAATGGATAGATTTTAATATTATTTTTAAGTGATTATACTTATGGCATTATAGGCCTCAAATCTAATGGTTTGAGGCCGTATTTATTTAGGCTAAATAAAGCAGATTAAAGACCAATTGTTGTTTACCCGGAAACCAAAGACATTAGTCTCAGGAGGTTTAACATGAACAAAGCAGTGCGTATTTTTAGTTATATATCTTTAATATGTTTACTGTTATTTATTAGCACTATGTGCAGTTTTTCAAAGCAGTCTTCGTCTTCAACTGTAAGGCCTAAGAAAGCTCCGGTTGCATTTCATGTGAGCGAGGATGATAAACGAATTGAAGAAATGCATAGCCGCGTCTTCAAACAACTGGGCGGATACAAAGGGGCAGAGGCCTGTTATGCATGCCACCAGAAGGAGTATATAGAAATCAGCCATAGTTATCATGTGCACCAGGGACGTGTGACCAAAGAAGGTAAAATCGCCCATGACCCATCAAAATCTGTGGATATAGGTATGTTTAACAGGTGGTATTCCTTATCTAATACGGACAGGGAGAAAACACCTGAGAATCAATGGCGACTGATAGAAAGTGTTTATTGCGCACAATGCCATCCAGGAGGCGGTGTTTTAAAAACTCACGGGATGGACGTAGACTGCCTTATATGCCACCAGAAGAGTGGTTATAAGGGTGGTAAGGGAGTTGGAAAGACGCCTGCCGGGATGGATAAACACGGCCTCATGGTAAACAGCAATGGCGCCCGCCTTTCCTCACTCATGATGGCAGGGGCAGATGTTGCTGGGGATATTGATAAACTGGACCTTTCAAAGATTGCCTTAAAGGCCATGGAAGGTGTTGAACTGCGCATAGGGAAGCCCACCCCTGATAATTGCAACTTCTGCCACTGGAAAACAAATAGCAAAAGAGGCACTCGATATGGACTTCATAAAGGAAAATCTGCAGACGTACATTATGCATCAGGTATGACCTGTCAGGAATGCCATGTAACGGAAAAACACCAGATAGGCAAGGGAAAGATTGTTGACACTGCAGGCACGCCTGAGCTTAGAGGGACCATGAAGACCTGTACAGATTGTCATGGAGAGGAACCTCATGAAGGCTCTAATGCAGATGACCTTAATCTTCATATAGAGAAAATTTCATGTGAAACATGTCATATTCCTCAAACCTACCCTAATACGAAAAGTGTTGACTGGCTGATTGGTATGGATATGCCGAAGATGATGAAACGCTATCACTGGATGCTCCCAATTGCAAAGTTGTTTGGAAAGGCTACCCCTGAAGAAATGACAAAACAGGTATCTACAATGATTGGGTGCTATAAAAACAAAAATGCCGGCGGCTTTAAGCCAGTCTATGCCTGGCATAACAGGGAAAACCTGTGCACAGATGTTCCGCATCCTATGGGAAGCCGTGACGATGATGGAAGCATGATTACACCATTCGCCGTCATAGACACGGTACTTTTTGACGATGGCACCACCCCGAAAGTTGTTAAAAATCCCGATGGCCATGGGAATGGCTTTCCCGTGCCAAAGGCATTTGTTGCCAGGGCCGGTGGCAAAGGCAAAAGGGATACAACACTTGAGGAAATGCGGTCATTTGATAATGGTCGTTACGCGAATGCTATTATAAGAAAAATACCAATGTATTTTCAGATGTTCCACAGCATAGCCCCGGCAAAAGACGCCCTGACATGCAACCAGTGCCACACGAAAAGCGACAGCCGTTTGGATTTTGCTTCACTTGGATATGATTCCGATGAGATTGAAGACCTGACTGAGGAGAGATAATAAGGAGATGATCATGGTTAATGAGATCGCAGTTATAGGTGGCGGCAATGGAGCCCATGCAGTGGCAGCAGAGCTGGCCCTGGCCGGTAACCAGGTAAGGATGTTTGAATTCCCTAAATTTAAAGAGACCTTTGCACCTGTCCTTGATTCAAGAGAAATTATTAAGGAGGGAGTAGGGGTAACAGGCAGGGCACAACTAAAAACCGTCACCATGGATATGGAAGGGGCAATAGAAGGGGCAAAATATATATTTATTGTCTTGCCTGCCTTTGCCCATACAATGGTAGCCGAGTCTCTTGCCCCTTATTTAAAGGATGGTCAAATTCTTATACTTTTGCCAGGTTCTGCTGGAACCTTAAGGATTAAGAAAATATTAGATGAAAAAGGGATAAACAAAGATATAACCCTTGTGGAGGGTTCAACCTTGCCTTATGGCGCAAGGTTGATTAAACCAGGCCATGTGGCGATTTTTGTTGAGGCAGTCCTTTTACCGGTAGGTGTATTTCCAGCGAAGAAAACAGATGAAGTTATGCCTGAACTAAAAACTTTTTACCCCTCGATTAAACCGGCAAAAGATGTATTGGAAGCCATGATCAACAACCCAAACCCTTACGTTCACCCTGCAGCATCGCTTTTAAGCGCTACCCGTATAGAGTATTCAAAAGGTGAATTTTATCTTTATGTAGAAGGTGTAACCCCTTCCACGGCAAGGCTTTTTGAAGCCTTAAACAGGGAAAGGCTGGCCCTGTGCAAAGCCATGAACTGGAGGCTCTATCACTGGGACAATCTCAAGTTTGAAGAATATGATTTGGGACGTTCGCAAGAGGAATGCTACAAAAGAATACTTAACACATCAATGGACGCATTTTTTGGCAAAGACAGCATCCAGGCGGGAATGAAGATGCTTGGCCCAAAAGCGATGAAGGATCGTTATATCACGGAAGACGTGCCGTACGGCTTAGTATTGATTAAAGATATAGGCGCATTAATGGGCATAGAAATGCCCTTGCATGAATCCATGATAAGAATGTGTTCCGCAATAAATGAAGAAGACTATGAGGCCATTGGACTCACTACAAAAAAAATTGGCATTGCTGACATGGAACAGAAAGAATTGGAAAATTTTCTTTATAGAGGGTAGAGAGGCCATAATATATCCCTCTGCGATCATAACCGGTTTCATTACCAGTGGACCCAGCTTGCTGTGCCGACCGGATTGACGGATTAATCCGTTTATACATTTCGTCCTATGTCAAAGTCTGGTCTTGATGACTTCAATGCTTTCACGGTCCCATTTTCATTTCGATTTATTTCTGAAAAGTTACAATACTCGAAATTTGGAAAAATAAATGAAAACGGGAGAGCCATAATAGTGTAAAAAAGGGCTTTTTTTTGGGTAATTTTGCCATGAATTAGTTTTAAATAAAAACTATTCATCAGCTTATTTCTGGCCATATTATAGTATCCAAAATGCTGGTGATTATAGAAATGCCATGCAGTTATACGGGAAAACTTTATTTGAGACAGGACCTTTGATTTTAGTTTTTTTGTATAAGAATATAGTGAACCGTTATTAAAAGATTCTA
>JAYEMW010000169.1:0-3520 GCA_034718555.1 Thermodesulfobacteriota bacterium | reverse complement strand
TTATTTATCTGGTGAGCCCTGAAACGGCTGCAGCTTCAGCTCTTCGAGGAGTTATTACTGATCCACGCAGGCTTGGTGATCCAATAAGAATAAATCTTCCCGATAAATTTCTGGTTAATGACGATATGATTATTGTACCCCCTGCTGAGCGGGAAGGAATTGAGATTGTTTGTGGTCCCAATATAAAGCCTCTTCCCACCTTCGATGCTCTCCCTGAAGAACTGGATGGGGATGCTATTATTATACTGGGAGATAATATTACTACAGATGATATCCTTCCAGGTGGAGCAGAAATCTTGCCGTTGCGATCCAACCTTCCAGCCATCTCCAGGTATTTGTTTTCCCGGATAGAATCGGATTTTTTGTATATGGCGGAGGAAAGGGGAGGAGGATTTATTTTGGGGGGCAAGAACTACGGACAAGGTTCAAGTCGAGAACATGCTGCCCTGGCAATTCGTTTTAAAGGGGTTCGGGTAGTTGTGGCAGAATCCTTTGCCCGTATCCACAAGGCAAATCTTATAAACTTCGGTGTTCTCCCATTAGAATTTAAAAATGAAGACGATATAGGCCGTTTTTCCTTAGGGGACAGGCTGCGTCTAAACAATCTAATTTCTAATATTCGTAATGGAAAACCCTTGCCTTTGGAAAATTTAACAAAGGGATTTACCATTGAGACTGTTTTAAACATAACTCCTCGCTTACATAATATTTTAATCGCTGGAGGTTTGCTCGCCTATATTAGATTTGGGGAAAATAAGCAAAGGATAAATGTCTAACCCCTTTTATCAATAGGGACATAGTCTCTTTTATTTATGCCTACATAAACCTGCCTGGGGCGATGAAGTTTCCATTGTGGGTCATCCATACTTTCCTTCCACTGGCTGATCCACCCTGGGAGACGTCCAATGGCGAACATTACAGGAAACATGTTTCTCGGGATACCCATGGCCGTAAGCACTATCCCGCTGTAAAAATCCACATTGGGATAAAGATTATGGTCTATAAAATACGAATCTTTAAGGGCTATCTCTTCAAGCTTTTTGGCTATATCCAACAAGGGGTTATTCACCTTTTGATTTTTTAAAACAGTATCACACATTTTCTTCATTATTTTTGCCCTTGGGTCATAGGTTCTGTAGACCCTGTGTCCAAACCCCATTAACCTGAAAGGATCATTTTTATCCTTTGCCCTTGCTATAAAAGGGGTTGTGTCTCCACCACTGTCATAAATTTCTTGAAGCATTTCTATGACTGCCTGGTTTGCACCTCCATGTAAAGGTCCCCAGAGAGCGGCAACACCTGCAGAAATGGCTGCATAAATATTTACACGGGCGCTGCCTACCAGGCGAACTGCCGATGTTGAGCAATTTTGTTCATGGTCGGCATGGAGAATCCAGAATACATTCAGGGCATGCACAAGATCGTCTTTAATGACATAGGGCCTCACAGGAGAATCAAACATCATATTCAGAAAATTGGCACAATAAGATAAACGATTGGATGGGTATACTACCCTATGTCCTCTGGATATCTTGTATGACATGGCAGCCAGTGATCTTAACTTAGAAAGTAGCCTGGCAAAGGTGATGTTTATCTGCTCATCCTCGGTTTTTTCAGGAATCTCGGGATAAAATGCCCTAAGGCTGTTTACCATAGATGACAGAATGCCCATGGGGTGAGCCTTTCTTGGAAAATTCTCAAAGAATGATCGCATATCTTCGTGCACAAGGGAATGGTCATTCAACATGTTAGAGAATCCGGCCAACTCCTCTCTTTTAGGAAGCTCATTGTTGATTAATAGGTAGGCCGTCTCTACAAAACTAGAATGCTCCGCTAATTGCTCAATGGGTATTCCCCGGTGCCTTAAAATTCCTTTTTCCCCATCCATAAATGTAATACTGCTCTTGCAACTACCGGTATTTGCAAAGCCAGGGTCAAAGGTAATAAGACCCGTATCTCTACGAAGATTTGTAATATCAATAGCTTTCTCGCCATCAGATCCATGTATAACCGGTAATTCATAGCTCTTTCCGTCAAAGGTCAATATGGCTTTATTTTTCATTTATCACCGCCTCATTGTTATGTGCTTAATAAAGATTCTATCCCAGTCTGTTAACAAATATGACCATTCTCTTTAAGATATCCTTCATTAAATTCTCTGGTAAAAGACCCACTTCTGATAGCCCGCAGTTAAAGTCCACGGAAAGCTCATTCACTGTTTCATCTATGTCCTTAGTTTTTTTATATATGTATATCATTTTCTCCCGAAATTCCCCAGCCGATTTTTTTGCTTTTTTGAAGAATTCCTTCCCATCGGGCGGTATCAGGGCGCCAAAATGTTCCATGCAGATATTTTCCGCCCCAATTTTACTGAGTTTCTCTATGCTTTTTTGGAATTGATCATAATTTGAACTGCCCACAGGCATAATTTTTTCCTCTGTTAATACACCCATACTATCAGAGGGGAATAAGGCATATTCCTTAGGCACATAAAGGGCCTGGCTGCATACGGAATGTCCGGGAGAATCGAACATATAAAATTTGATTTTATTCCCAAGATCCAACTCTGCCCTTTCATTAAATATATGATGAACTGGAAAACCATCTTTAACGATATTTAACGGCTCTATCCCATGGGACCCATTATTTTTCTCTATAAATGCATTGTTATATTCCTGTATGGCCTTCAGGGCATTTTTATTTTTTAAAATACTCGTTCCTACGCTTGAAACTGCAACCCTCAGCCATGGCCAATGTTTTGATAGATATGGCGCCATTCCAAGGTGATCGTAATGTGTATGAAGAATAATTAGATATCTTATCCTTTCTATATCTATGTCGAGATTTTCAAGTTGCTCTAATACATCAGGTACGATATGCGCCATGCCGCCGCCAACAAGCGCATAAATATCTCCTTTCAATAGATAAGTGCATAGCTCTGGACGACCTAAAAACTCAATTTTCTCAGTAACAGGGCCCGGTTCTTGTATCCACATTGAATAATCCTTTTCTATTAAGTTAGCCGCCTACGACAAAATTTTTCTTAGACGGGATTAACCCCTCCATGCGCAGGGCAGGCATGAATTCACAAGATATTCACTTTTTTTCCTGTTTATCCTGTAAATCCTGTCGAAAAATAGGGTTTCCTATACTATTAAATTATCTCTTTTTCTATAAATCTATCAATATCCATCTTTGTATAGCCATACTCCTTAAGTATTTTTTCTGTGCTTTCACCAAATCCAACCGGCGCTGTGCGAATAGATCCCGGCGTTTCGCTGAGTTTAACAGGCACGCCAAAGAATTTCACGGGGTTTCCTTTTTTGTCTTTTATCTCACCTACCATATCCCTGGCCTTAAAAAGAGGATCATTGAATACATCAGCAAGGTTTTGTATTTTTCCCCAACAAATATCCTTATCACCTATATCTTTGGTCCATTGCTCTGATGTCCTTTCCAGAAAGGTTTTTCTGAAAAAAGCTATTATTTCTTCCCTGTGGGAATCATCATATTGCAAAGG
>JAYEMW010000168.1:0-17844 GCA_034718555.1 Thermodesulfobacteriota bacterium | reverse complement strand
CTGATCGCCATAATTCTTCAGTATGCCTATTATAAAGAGGAAGCGCCTAAAGAAGGTAAAATTAATGGGGGAAAGGTAATCTTTTTTATACCAAATCAACAAATCGACCCCAAGGCAGTTGCACGTCAATTCCTGCATAAACACAAAAAAGAGATACAACATTGCCAGAACAAAGACCAGCAGACTGTTGCCTTTGCTGTTTCCGAACTAAAGCAATATTTTGACCTTAAGAATGAGCAAGTTTCTCTTTTAGTGGATAATTTATTCAGCCTAAAATCCAAGCTCAAAATCGGCTACTACTATGTTCGAGGAAATGGCCGTCTGGAGAATTACCTTCAGGAAGAGACTGTCCATTGTCTGGGAGGTCCGGAGGAATTGAGAAATGAGATAGAGAAGATAACCAGCGCCCTCAAGATGGCCCTCGAGCAGAACCACAATGAATTGATGCTGGTTCTGGAGGCTGATCTGGCCCTTTTGCCTTATAATCTAAAAATCTCAAATCGACACTCTAATGATTTTGTAAATGACTTCGAGATTGCCTTTGGCCATGCCATGGAGGGCTTGCTGCCGAGAACTGTTGGTATGCAACTCGGGGTAGAGGCTGTTTGTCTGGCCATAGATACCTGGATTGCGCCGGTGATAGGTGCTGCCATAGTAAATTTCCTTGTTTCCAGAGGGATAATGGCTGGAGGAGCCCTTGCAGCTGAAGGAGCCGCTGTAGGCACCGGGGCATCTTTAGGCCCCTCCACCTTCGGGGCAAGCCTGGTGGTCGGGGTAATCATTGCCATCGGTATTGACTGGACATGCAATGAGATTGCCAAGGCAGATGCAGAGAAAAAAATCATGGCATCCCTTGACGCGTGGCGGGAAGGCACCATAACCAGTTTCAAGGGAAGTGCTTCAGACGGTCTGGGAAAATTTCACAATACACGTCAACTGGCACTGAAAAGTGCCCTTGTTCAGGAAATCAGTAATCTGGCCAAAGAGAACAATCTTTAAAAGGAGAGATGATAGTGCGGTATATACACAATACAAAAATAGCGCTTGCAGCCATTTTAATAGTCAGTGCAACTTCAACCCCTGCCTTTGCCCTTTTTGGCAATCCGGCCGGGAAAATTGTTAGGGAGACTGTTGAATATTGTGCGAGGAAATTCGGCATTGAGCTTGGCCAAGAAGCTGGAAAGCAGTTTTCCAAAAAATCTGCGCGTTTTGTCGGTAGATATGGAGATGAGGGAGTAATAGCACTTAAGAATATCGGCCCCAAAGTTATCGATTTAACTGTCAGGCATGGTAAAGATGTTGTACGAATTTGTGCTGCTCATTCAGATGATGCGGCAAGATACCTGGTTAAAAATATTGATGATGCCTTGCCCATATGGCGGAAGTTCGGGAATGAAGGCACGGAAATAATGGTAAGGCATCCGGGGTTAGCAAAACCACTGCTTGACACATTTGGAAAGAAAGGGATAGCGGTTGCCAAAAAACTCTCTACCGAAAACTTAGAGAAATTTCTTGCCCTCACCTCTAAAGTAGGGGCAAAGAGCGGCAAAGAGACATTGCTCAAAAAAACCTTGTTGTACGGGGACGAGATCCTTGAATTTCTGTGGCGACATAAGTGGACTATTATTTCTGGTGTGACTGTTTATGAACTAGTAAAAGACTACGAGGATGGTTTTGAAACAACCGAAATAAGCCCTGATGGAAAAACAATCGAGAAAACCCGTACCCATAGCCTTATCCAACATATATTCACAAGAATCTTGGATAAAACATTAGCGCGTTATCCATGGGTCTCTTTGTCCTTTTTCGCTATTTTAGCGCTATGGCTTTGGCCTGCCTTGAGGATGATGTGGTACATTCCGAAAAAAATCATGGCTTATTTAAAAAAATCAAAGACAATAAAAACGAATAAGCAACATCACACGGAAGCTACAGGGAGATGAAGAATGATGAAACCGCATAAAAGAATATTAATTATAGCCATTTTTATACTTCTTACATCAACGATATGTTCAGTAGAATCCTCCTATCTGAGAACAGAGCCAGTAAACCATGAACAAATAGATTGCTCGAAACTTATGGATAAAATATCCTCATTAAATCAGCAAAAAAGGTTTTCTATGGGCATTTGGGAAACATTTATTTATTATGCCAGTAAAAGTAGATTAGCAAAGAAGCGGAAGGCCTACAATAAAGCTTATAGTCAAATATTGGATGAATATAATATCCTTCCTGCCAATATCTCTGAAACACTTGATAAAATTTGGACAGACGTGGTGAAAAAAGTAACCGTAAAATACCAGTATATTATGTGGATTTACGGCCCAATAGCAATGACATCAGAGGCATGGTATTTATACAAGGTGAGGGCATTTGAGTATGCAAAAAAATTGTGCCGGCAATCACTTGATCAATAAAAATTTATCGTAAGCCTTCACAGGTTAAAAGATTACAGTAAGGTTGACAGGACACTATTCTCAACTTTCAGGAGGAAAATGGCTATCATAAAAAGCATCAGATGCAACGATTGCGGTTTCCAATTGCTCTGGGGATCTGGGGTAGTCCCATACGTAAGGCTGCCCCCTGGAACTATAAGGAAACTCTTTGGAATAAAAGGGGAGAAAGTTCTTTTAAAAGAACCACCAGTGGGAGGCCATAACATCAAGTTGGCAGGAAAAAGCATTGCTAATCTGATAGAAGAAGGCAGAATCGGGCATTATGCCACATATATATGCCTGGAATGTTTAAATCTTTTCCAATTGGATTCGGACTCAGTAAGAATTTGCAACAAGTGCAAAAGTGACAACGTTAAGAGCGTCTTTGACCTAATCGGTCAAAAATGCCCTAAATGCCGATTGGGCATCATTGAGGAAAAAACTGTGGGCATTTCATGAAAGGAGAGCCCAGTTATAGGGCCAAAGGTAGACAATACGATTTTTCTTAAAAGAATTATTTTGTTTGTTTGAAACATTTTAAATACGATATAAAGCATTAGCTACTATATAAACACTGGAAGGAATATCATGGGTACATTTTTAGATTTTGTTTATAGATTCGTTTCAAAAAACTGAGACACCTGGACATTCATGTTTTTGGTCTAAACCTCTTGATTTCTTAATAATTATAAAGTGTTATGCAATTGATATAAAAAATTGCTTGTGTGATATTGACAAAAAACGGTACCCTTGGTAAAAAAATATTTACTTAGAAGTACTATGAATAATGAAAACTGTTCTTTTTTATATCTCTTTTGTTGTTTGAAATTCATATTAGACTTTAAAATAAAGAGGCATCTCATGGGCTGTACACTAAACTATACCGCGAAAGATAATTTACATGCAATGAAATCGATTAACCGCAACTCTATACCTATAGGTCCAATGAATAAAGAAAGCCGTGACAGGGCCAGGAACACTCTGCGTAAAACCTCATCTAAGAGACTGATCAAAATACTCTCAGACAGAAAAAACCCTGAATACCAGGCAGTCTCAAAAATGTTGATCAGTGCAATTAATAGCAATATGAATTATAAGGAAAAAGAAAAACTCCCGGAGGCATTTTCAGTTGTCCTCGATAAACAGCCGGATGCCATGGGACTTTTTGAGAAGGCGCCTGCACACAGGGGCCCTGGCAGCTCCGCCGTGCAGCATCACTATGAGATATTTTCCGCGGCTGCGCTTATATCCGGCTCCAACAAAAGCGTAAGGGGAAAAACATTGTCTATCAACCCTGGAGATAGATTAGACTTTGGAATAAAGCTCTCAAAGGGTTATGCCCAGCCAAGGCGATACGGCACAATAGAGGCGGACTTATCTGTCGGAAAGAGTTCTCTTATGGATCATAGGACGGTTGCCATTGATTGCAAATTCTCAGAAACCGGCAACTTTGGCGTCAAAGATGACCTCCAGCGGGAACTCGATGGGGTAAGGACCGGATTTCGAGACGGGAAGATTGACGAATTCTACTTTGTTACCAATGGGGTCTTTGGTGATACATTCAAAGAAGTGGTTAATAGAGAAAATCTTGAGATAGCCAGGGATTATGCAACGAGACACAACAGACTTTATCAAGATGAAAAACATGGTATAGACAGAGGCAATCTTACGGAAAAAGAAGCGAGAAGCATCCCTCCTGGAAAGGTACCGGAGAGCCTTTTTCTGGAAGATAACGAAACGGTCAAGGAATTTGTCAACAATTATAATGTTCCCCAAATAGATATGTGCCAACATGTAAAATATATAGGAACGTGATATGACACAGAATGAAATAACTCTGCGAACACTGCGGTAAATTAATCTTAAATATATAGGAACTTGATATGGCACAGAATGAAGACGATATAAGTTTACTGAAAGAACTCTTAAATGTGAATTTACCGCAATCGTACCGTGATTTTCCGGGAGTCGAGGAGGGCGGCACAACAATAGACCCTCCCTTGGCAGGTTTTCCCATCTCTCTTGACCTAAGTTCAGCATGGGGGGCCACTGAGTTTCTTCGGGCAGCCCGTGCGGACCTGGAACCCTATTTCATTGTCATACGAATTATGGATTCAAAGGCAGTCTGTATGGATTTGAAAAAGGGCGATGATAATGACGCACCCATTGTGGAAATTGACCTGGAGAATCAAAGTCCGCCGGTAGCGGTATCTGATTCCCTGAGTCGCTACCTTGCAGAGTTGAGGTCAAATGCGCGAAAGGATTCTTTTGTTCGGATAAGAAATCTTTCTAAGGAAGATGATCATTGGTTTAATCAAGGGCTAAAACGCCTTGACTATCACATGGGGGAGCTTTCTTACGGGTATGACCACAAAGATGGGGGGCAGCTTCCCCGCAGTCATGCGTGGAGACCGTACCGCTTTTGTGTTCAGGATGTGATTCTCGGTATAACGACCATTCGGCACGACAGGAAATATAATCGTCTGGAAGTGGATGTATTTTTGACTGCCCGCATCCCTGAATACAAGGAGGACAGCGGATGCCGTGCCCTGACCCTTATACTTCTTTCAGACGCATATAAGTCCGGTGGATCTATGGAGATCAAATTCAGCGAGCATGTTGAAGGTGGCAAGGTGCCCTACGAGCTTTGTGAGCTCGCCTCAAGCCTTGGCGTAAATCTGAGCCACATTAAAAACGGTGGGATTACTCCGAAAGAGGCCAAAGAGTTGTACCTATCCCTGTCCGGTTTTCGAGATGATGTGAGTAAACAAATCATGGAGCTTGAAGGGGAGGGAAAACTCCGGGCCGCCAGTGTTTGCTATGCCATGCACCACGGGGTATGGACCGCCCCGGAGATAGAAACGATTCTTTTCAGCAGCCGTTTCCCTGATACTATATTGACAGGGAGTTTTCCTGCCGAGGCATGGCATCTTTTCCATCACGATCTATTTCATGGCAGAAATGCCCTTATGGGGGGATACCTGGATCGTAAACTAACAGGACGGGAGCACAATGTTCAGGAAGGTGGAGAGGAAGTGGTTGAGATGGAGGATGACGAGCGGGCGGTCGATATCTCATTTGACCCGGAGTCCTGTGTAAAAATCTATAGGATAGAAGAAAACGAGGAAGGGGTCGGTATCCCGTGGCTCTATAATGATATCAATAAGCCCCTCATAGCGCCCGGCGAGAGCCTTAAAGTACTTCTAAGGGCAAGAGATGAACAAAATTTAAACCTATTATTCGATAATGATTTGCAAAAGGCCATTGGGCTGAAAAGTGTTAATGGAGACATGGTCTGCATAATGGTGCCCGGGGATTTTAAAAGGCTTGAAATGGTGGAAATTTGCCGGAAGGCATCAGACAACAATATAGGCATCATCATATGCCCTGAATTCTTGAACCAACTAAACCAGGAAGTGTCTCGTCGATTCGAGGCAGTAAAGGTGATGAGACAATGAACAAAACCCGAATTACTATGCATATCGTGCCAAAGGAGATATGGAAACCCCGTGAACACTCTATGGGCGATATTTTCCCTTTTGCAGAGGATGCCCTTGCAATTGAGCGACGAATAAAGAAGGGTGTAAACCTGAACAATGAGAGGATGCGCTATCAGCTTTGCTGCATACGTATACAAAAGGCTGTGCTTAATATGGAAAAAAATGAAAATGTCTCCTTAGGCCGGGACTACTATGATTTGCTCCATATGCTCTATGATAGTTTTCCGGCAGAGGTAGGAGATTGCAGGTTATTGACCTGCTTTTTTCCACCTGAAAAAGTAAAAGTGCACCTCTATGCCTTTACCAAGCTTATAACAAATGCCGGCTTTAAGGAACATGAGGATATAAAAACCAGGATAGGGTTTTTCGAAAAGGCAGCATCTATTGAAGCCGGAGTTGTTGAGACATCCGAATTCCTTACAGAGGAAAGCGAAGAGAGGGGAGTTGTGCCCCCTACGATAAAGGGAATAACAGGTCGGCATTCTCGTCATGTCTACAGAGAAGAGGACAGGCTCTCGGAAGAAAAAAGGGCCGCAATGTTGGAAATATTCAAGACCCAGATCCATGAAGGTATTAAAAATGGAGGAGAAATCAACTTTAGCAACCAGCCCCACTCTATCATCGCTGAGGCGTTAAACGAATTTGTTTATAAAAACAGTCCGGATGACTCTGAAAATAGCATCCGGGTCATATACATGGACGGCTCAGAGGGAAAGCCATTTCCAATTCGTTGTCTGACAAGACCGGCAGATCTTGGTGATAATAAGAATGTGCATGCCCTTGAGGCATCTCTGATTAGCATGAGGCATTTAGAGATGGATGAAAAGGTGGATTTTGCCTGGTTTCGCAACAGTAAGGTTTCTGTGGCTCGGCCATTTGCGGAGACCGAGGCCTATTGCACTGAAAGGACGATGGAAGTGCTCAGAGAAATAGGTGATAAAGAGCTCTATCTTCATCTATATCAAACTGGGCTTGAAACGGCAGTGGTTGGATTTTACAGGGGCCTCGTGCAAGTGCTTAGAGAACGGAGGAATAATCCTGTTTCTAATCCTTTGCAGGTTATTCCCTATTACTTCAATGGTAAAGAAAATATGTATAAGCCCGGCAGACCCTGGGCTTAATAGAAAAAGGACTATCAATGGCTATTGAATACCGCGCTATTTGCAAGGACTGCAATCAAGAATTTGGGTACTCGAATGAATCGCTTGAATCAGGAAGTACACGCGGCCTATCCCGACCTGAACGCTGTCCTAAATGCAGGAGGACCCATTCCAGGGAAGGCCGTTCTATCGGTATACCTCAGATAAAAGTAAAACCCACAGGTCCCCGTAGGCCTGACAAAGAACTAAGCCCCGGTCGCCTCGGCAAGATCTCCCACCCGGAAAGACCGCATAAAAGGGTAACAGTAGAGAGTAAATTCGGCCGCCCTGATTCCAGCATAGAGTTCGGTATTACTGACGACGATATAAGACGGCTCATCAAAACAATGCGACATTATCAGGTGACGGTCGTTGTTGGTCCCACTGGTAGCGGGAAGTCCACATTTCTTCCCTATCGTTTGATGGTGCCGCCTGAAGGCATAGAGCCGGATATCTTTACCCGGTATGGGCAGATTGTGGTCACTCAGCCAAGGATTCAGGCGACCCGCAATATTGCCAGGTTTGTGGCCCAGGACCTACATGGATCAAGCCTTGGTGCCGGGTTTGATGTAGGCTTTCGCCACAGCAATGCCCCGGCCTCTGACTGGAGGAATAAACTCGTCTATATTACGGACGGAACCCTGATTAACTGGATTGTCAGCGGTCAGATATCCAATCTGTCGATAATCATGATTGACGAGGCCCACGAGCGGAGCCTGAATATCGATCTCATACTTGGACTTCTCAAACAACAATTGCCCCGTTTTCCCGACCTAAAATTGATTATCGCAAGCGCCACTATTAATGCCGAGCTTTTTCAAGGCTATTTTGGGGGACCGGATAAGGCGGCCCTCATTCAATTCCGTGGCCTTAAACAGCACAGGGTGGATGCCTTTTTTCCGTTTCATGATTATATGCTGAGAAATGACCGCAAAGTTCCGGAGCACATGGCGGAAAAAATTAGAAAAATACTAATAGATATTAAGGAAGGAGAAAAAAGCGAGGGTGATGTCCTCGGATTCCTTCAGGGCGAGGGGGCTATAGGTGATTGTATCGAAAGTTTGCGTCAAAAAGTCATGGAGACGCCCGAGCTGCGCAATGAAGATATCAATATCTATCCGCTCTATAGCGGCTTATCGCAGGCTGAGCAGGATTTGGCCCTTAAAAAAAAGACGTTAAGCATTCGCGATAAGGTTCTTAAGTATATACACCATTATACGCCAAGAATGCCCGACAGGATCATTGCCCTTTTGCTGGATCAAAAATCCGCTGAGGAGACCAGGGAACTTGTGCAAAAAGGTATTGAAGAGGCCGAAATAAAAGGCTGGGCCGCTGTGCTCCTTGACCATGATAAAAATGATTTTAATAAATTTCCTGGTCAGATTCTCTTTACAACCCATGAAGCCTTTTCAGAAATGAAAAATACCGCTGAGTTTCATGTCATTGCTGACCGGAGGGTAATCATTTCTACCAATTTAGCGGAAACATCCCTCACTGTAGATGGGATTGTCTATGTGGTGGACAGCGGCCTTATCAAAGAAGCCCATTGGTATGCCAAAAATAGCGCCAGAGATCTTGTGTCTGTCTTTCATAGCAGGGCGGGATGCCGGCAGCGGTGGGGCCGGGCCGGTAGGGTACGGGCCGGCGAGGTTTATATGCTGTATACGGACTCTCAATTTGAGGACGAAGGAGTTTTTCCAGCCCACACCCTTCCAGAGATTCAGCGTTCTTCTCTTGAAGAGGTTATTCTAAAATCCAAGGCCGCTGGAGTCGATGACATAGAAAAATTTGACTGGATACAAAAACCTCCTTTAGATGAACTGGAGCGTGCGCCGGCCGTGCTCAAAAAAATGGGGGCCCTTGATGCAGAGGGTGATCTGACTGGATATGGGGCTGAATTGCAATCATTTGCCAGTGATGTCCCTGTTGCAAGTCTTCTCGTGTCGGCCGACCAATATGCCTGCGGTTTGGAGATGGCAACATTTGCCGCTATGAGTCAGGCGCGGGCCAAGGGCGGATTTCTATCATGGGATAAGAGATGGGATTCTGCAACAAGGCATTATGTTGAAAGGATACACAAGCAATTTTCTGAGGCCTGCCTTGATGATATGGAGTTTTTTCTTAAGATTTACAGCCTATGGGCTGAGACTATGGACTCTGAAGTAAGGTTAAAGGTCTGCGAACTCTTTTTTATTAATGAAGAAGAGATATCGAGCAAGGTGGCACTTGTCCGCAATAAATTTATGGAGATGCTCTCTGTTGCCAAAAAGGTGGAAGAAGATCGTGCTATATCCTTTGCCTCATTAGATAGGTTGCGTATCCTGCTTGCAATAACACTTCCGGAAAAATTCATTTATAAAACAGATAAAGACGGCTTAATATCAGTTTACAACGAAGACAACGGGTCCATCCCGTTTAAAATAGATGAAGGTTCCGTTCTTGCAGAAAAACCACCCTCTTTTTTCCTTGCAATGTCGAGATGGATCAGCAAGACAAAGGAAGATGAGCAACAACTGTTGCTTTCAGGCCTGGTTCGACTAAAACCGGAATGGATAAAATATAGAGAATATTCAACCATCCGGTTGGCTGCTGCTATCGCAGAGATGCTTAAGCCAAAACGAGCCATGGAAAACCTTGGCCGTGAAAGATATCGGTTGTTTCTCGATGTTCTTTACCCGGTGGGGGCCCGTTATCGTCTTTTAGAAAATAATACGGAAGGCCCTGTACCGGGAGAAAAAATTTCCGATCCTGAGCCTGTACAAATCGTTTTTGCGGAGGGGGCGATTAAAAGCGCTGATTTCCTTATGCCCGATGCAGAGAAGGATGTAGATCCTCTTGCTGGGTGGGAAGACAAGCAAGACCGGCATGTCTCTTATGATCCCCAGGAGGGTATCCTTGATACTGGGGATATATCAGGCCATAATGAAGTATTTATCACTGAAGAGGAGCATGACAGCAAGGAGAATATTTCCGACAACAATGAAACTGCACATATCCCGGAAATGATTACTACTTATGGAAACAGCCTTATCCCTGTTGCCGAGATCAGGGCGGCAAGAGAAATAACACCGATATTCATGTGGGGCAGCCGGACCGGTGGCGGTGAAGCATGCGAAATTGCAGGCCATGATTTTTCGGATATAGCTAAGCCTAAGGTTATTTTGAAAGACTCTTCAGTTGAGCAACAGGATTCAACACCGGATGTCAGCCTGGAACCGGGCGGAAAAGTTCGGGTAAAAGGCATAGGTTTGGTGGAACTTTCAAACAATGAAAAGGCGCTTCTGGTTAGAAAAATTGAAGCCAATGAAGAATTCATAGTGGATGCCAAGGACCTGACCTTTTCCGAAAGATGGAATCTTTGCGAAGAATTTATTGACAGGGAGTTTGATATGGTAGTGGAGCAACGCAGGGGAGGGTTGCGTCTTTCAATGCTTCCCCTTATAGAAAAATCCTTGCAAGACTTCCTGAAATCAGCCTACGGTAGCATCACATGCAGGCTCATAGAGCAACGAGGCAGGCATCTCAATTTTGTGATTGAAGATCTTGCTGAAAAAGGCATCATTGAAGGCGCCTATATGGGAAAATATCCAGGCGATAAGACAGAATATGAGGTTGGTAAGACATATAGTCTTTTTTTGGACGGAAATTACGGTATAAAGCATGAAACCGTAGCGCCCCCGCCAGAGGGACTTGAAAAATTGATTGAAGAGGAAAAGCTGCGACACAAATTATTCTGGAACAATTGGCAAGGCCGTCTGCATGTAAATAAACCCATGGATAGTGATATTAAGGAAAAACTTTTTAATCTGACTGATAGCCAGGAATTTCATAGCAGCATAGCCAGATTGTATCGACATTCAAACAGTGTAAGGGTTAAAGCCCAAAAGTCAAAGCCGCCCCTTGAGACCGGTGAGCAAGCCCGCAGACAGGAATATCTGAATGATGATATTCCTGAATATAAGCGGGGTGAAAAGGTCACAGGTAGGATCTCGGCAATATTTGATAATAATGTCAAGGTTGCCCTTGACCGAGGCGGTTCAGGAAATGTATCTCTTAGCTACCTTTCCTGGAAGAGAATAATTGACCCTCGTGAGGTGGTATATGCAGATCAGAAGGTTGAGGTAAGCATAGTGGGCCAGAGGTTTGATGAAAAAAAAGGTAAAATACTCATTGATCTATCCCTCCTCGACAAAGAGGATTTCCCCATCGACAAATATTATAAAGGAAGTGTTCATAAGGCAAAGGTTGTTATTTTACGGGATTATTATGCCTTAGCAGAATTAGAAGCAGGATTAACAGGGTTTATTGATAAATCGGCAATACAGCATGAATTAGTAGAAAATATAAGTGACCACCTTAACCTCAACCAGATGATCAATGTTCGCATAATTAGCTTAAAGATAAACCCAATTGATCCAAAAAGGCCATTAAGCATCAAGCTTTCCATAAAAGAGGCTTTTTCCCGGGCCTTGCCCATTCCAAAGGAAAAGATAGGTCTTCTCTTGGGAAAAAACGGGAGCACAATTCAGGAATTAAAGAGGAAGACTCAGTGCGGGATCTGGTTTGATACAAAAAAACGCATTATTGAAATAACAAGCTCCAGTGAGGATAAAATAGAAAATGCCGTGAAATTGATTAATGAGCTGTTAAATAAAGATAAAGGGAAATTCGCACCATACAGTGAAAGCAGAATAATGATATATGAGGGGCAGGAAAAAAATTATGTGTTTGATTTGGAAATACCTGTTGAAAAAATCGGCCTCCTTATTGGCAAGGGTGGGAGCATGGTGCGCCAGATTAAAGAAAAGTCGGAAAGCCTGATTCAGATTGAAAAGAGTGGCGCAGTGCATATCATGAGCCGCAATGAAAAAAATATCAACCGTGCAATTGAGCTGATCAGCAACTTGATCCCGGAAACAAGGCATATTTCCTAAACAAACGATATTTATTATATACAATTTACAGATTGATTTTTACATTAATTTATGATTTACTGGATTAAAAATGAGTTAGCCACTGTCGGGACATGTGCCAAGGGCGTAAATGGTCGCATTAATAATTGGTGCATTTTTTGGTGCAATGACACCTGGGATATTTGCCGATAGTGGCTTTTTTATTTTTATGCCCGTAATTTCTCAATAAGTTGGGGTAGATTATATTTTGTTAAAATCACTGGATTCCGGCTTTCGCCGGAATGACGGAAACTTACACTCGATCATCATTCACTCGGAGGCTAAAATCCAGAGCTATTAACCATACTTGTTGAGAACTTACTTATGCCCTGCTATAAAATCCTTGAAAGACCTTTTAATATCCGGAGATAGAAAATGTCAGAAAGCTATGAGATATATATTGATGAGAGCGGTGATTTTGAAAAATTCAGCCGGGACCAAAATCGTGCACAACAAAAAAAACCGATTCGTCTCATAGGTGGGGTAGTTGTCCCTCTGGAGCTGGTTAAAAAAGAGAAGGATTTGAATGCCGAACTATCGGAGATACGGGACAAATATTTTCCTGGAAAAAAGAGCATAACGGATATCCATCTTTCAGATGAGGATTTGACTTGGGATGAAAAAGAACAACTCCGAAAGGCCATGTTGAAATTCTTCCTGGAAAAAATGGATGGGGCAAAAATCGCTTTCATCTATGATCTTAAGGAATTAAATGAAGAACCAGAGTCTCCAGGTGCACAGATTTACCGTAACATGTTAATAACAATTCTTAATATACTGATGTTTCAGCACCCATTTTTCGGTGATAATGCAAATATATTTTGCAAACTTGCTCACAGACGGTTTCCATATATTGCCAAAATTGAAGATCAATTAGCAAATCAAGGTTATCTGAAGCTTAAGGATGCAAAAACAGGCCGAACGGAATTTACGGCAATAACTGAAGAAGAGGTAAAAAGCATCATGGCATCTATCAGAAGCACTTTGCGATTTATTTCTAACAGAAAAACTGCATTTCGCGTAAGGCCCTTTCTTGCATGGAACAGTCCTTTTATGGCTATGGCTGATGCTTTGCTAAGCACTATCTTGCATATTCTAATAAAGGCTGGTAACCAGGAAAATTTTCACAAAGAACTTGAGAATACCTTTGGTAAAGAAAGAATTCTTTTTTATTGTCCCCTTGGCTATGATTTTCCAGCAAACCTTTTGTCTCTGTTTCATGAGCATGACACAAACAGATTCCTTTCTGAGTATCTTATTTCCAGTGAGACCCGCTCTTTAGAGTTTCGCTATTATGATCAGTATTTGTTGAGCCAGGCAGTAAGGGAATCAGCTAACAATCTGCGGCGATCAACTACCCCGTTGGACTATAAGAACATTATCGACCTTGCGGACAATTTTCTTAATAACAGAAAATTTTATAGGCTGGATGATGTGTACGCCCTCATAAAACTCGTTGAAAAGCAGATGGATAAAGTCACAGACGGGTCTATCGACCCTGCCTGGGACCCCATTGCCTATAAATACCATGATGTTTGCGTTAGGTATTATAACCATACGGCCAATCCATCTCAGAGTAGAAAGCATAGGGGCAAGGGCATCCTTATTTATGAAAGACTTTCTGAGAGGGAATTTGACCAGGTGAGGGCGCATAATGAGTTTATCAATAGGCTCAGTGTGTTACACACAAATGAGTTTGCCTTTAAAAAGGCAATTACGTTTCTTGAACCCGTTATGAAAAAAGAGGAAGGACTTTTAAGCTATATGGGCTCCGGAAAAAACGAGGTACTGGGTAAAATTTATGGGTCAGTTGCGCAAAACTATGCATTTTTACAAGACTATCCGAATGCTGAGAAATATTTCAAAAATGCTAAATTTCATCTTGGGCAGCATGACACCATGCAAGTATCATACTGTGCTCACATGGCCCTTGATAGAAAAAATGAGGCAGCCTACAAAGAAGAAATATGCTCATTATTCAAGGAAACGACTTTTCCCGGCTACAAGATTCTCATAGACTTATGTAAACGAAACTTTCATGATCTGTCTTTTAATTTTCATCTACTTTTAAAGGGCATGCTCATTTTTCCCCCTGATGAAAGAGAAATTTCTGAAATTGTAAATAATTTAGCCTATGAGATTCATCCCGGTGAGAGCAGATTTAATAGTCATCCGTGGGAACTGATCTTTATCCCAATGGGTCGGCTTTTTTTAAGAGTAAATATGATTTCTCTGGCATATGATTTTTGGGATGCAAGTGCAAATTTCACCAGAAGTACTGAAGAGGTTACCTACATCTGGATAGGGCACTCTGCCCGAGCCTGGAAAGCCCTTTGCGAGTTGCAAAGGAACGGACTGAGCAGTGCACGGAATATGCTGAAACCAGTTGTAGAGACATTCAATAAATTAAGGGCATATAATAGCGCCACCGGCATATTTAACCCCAATAAGATTCCAGATGAAGATGGGAAAGCAAGGTCTGGATGGTTTGACGAGATAGGTAATAGGTTTATAAATGAATTTGATGGGGCTGATGAGGCCACATTGAAATCCATGGTTAAGCAATTTATCAACCGCTTTACCTTTAATTACTGGTAGAATTATACATGGATACATCTTCTATTTTTAAGCGCAATCGCTTTGATCACCGCCAATTTTTGCAAGCGCATGATCTATTGCCGGCAGTACTACGGATAGATTCTCGCTGGCGCCTTTAGGGCTTCCCGGCAAATTTACTATCAGGCTGTTTCCCCTTACACCTGCTATTGCCCTGGAAATCATTGCATTAGGTGTTTTTTTTAGGCTTTCAGCCCTCATTGCCTCAGCCATCCCAGGTACCTGGTATTTGATTACCTTAAGCATTGCCTCGGGGGTCACATCAGTTGGGCTTAATCCAGTACCTCCAGTTGTCACGACAAACCTTATGTCTTTTTTGTCAACCCATTCTATTAGGCGTTCTACGATCTTTTCCTCGTTGTCCGGCACAATGGCCTGCTCCTCTACTGTATATCCATCCGCAGTCAACATCTCAGCTATTAGGGGACCGGAACTATCCGTCCTCTGCCCCCTATATCCTTTATCACTAATAGTCAATACACCTGCATTAATCATATATCAGACCTTTTTATTTTTCCTCTTCCTTGGATGCAGCTATTACCTTTTCTGTCAGATGGGCTGGAACTTCTTCATAGTGAGATTGCTTCATCTGAAAACTGCCTCTACCTCCTGTCATGGAGGTAAGGTCAAAGGAATACCTTAACACTTCAGCCATTGGAGCCTCAGCTTTTATGATCTGGTATTTTCCTTCGCTGTCCATACCCAATACCTTTCCTCTTCTGCCATTAATATCTCCTATAACATCTCCCATAACATCATCCGGGATTTTTATCTCCATATTCATAATTGGTTCTAAGAGAATGGGCGTAGCCTCCTGGAATGCCTTCTTAAAACACATAGAGGATGCAATTTTAAATGCCATTTCGGACGAGTCGACCTCATGGGATTTTCCATCGAAAAACCTTATTTTTATATCTACAGCTGGATACCCTGCAAGAACACCGGTTTTCATGGATTCTACTATACCCTTTTCCACAGCCGGCACAAAATTCCTTGGCACATTCATTCCTGTTAGTGCCTCTTCAAATACAAAACCCTCCCCTTTTTTCAACGGAAATATATCAAAATGTACCTCGGCAAACTGTCCCCGTCCTCCGGACTGCTTTTTATGCCTGTAGACAATCTTTTCCTTTTTGCTCTTGATAGTTTCCCTGTATGGAATTTTAGGTGTCTTAAGGCTTATCTCTACCCCGAATTTTCTTTTTAATTTATCCCTGGTGTTTTCAATGTGGATTTGTCCTGTGCCGGATAGTATAATCTCCGCAGTTGATTGATCTCTGTCTAATTTAAGGGTAGGATCTTCCTCTGCCAATCTCAAGAGAGAGGAAAAAACCTTATCCTCATTTTCCTTTTCAGTAGCCTCTACTGCAAAGGAAATAGTTGGTGAGAATGGTTCAGCCGGACTAAAAACTATTGGGTTGTCATTTTTGCAAAATGTATCTCCAGTTGTTGTTTCTTTTAATTTAGCAACAGCCGCAATATCCCCGGCAACTGCCTCATTAACCTGTCTTTGCTTTTTTCCCTCAATTAATAGTAGCTGGCCTAATTTTTCTTTTACATTTTTTGTAGAATTAAGGACCGTGGTCTCTGAGTTTATTTTTCCAGACATGACCTTAAACATATTAAGCCTGCCGGCAAATGGATCTGCAAAGGTCTTGAAAACAAGCGCTGAGAAAGGGGCTTCATTTGTTACATCAAATTCTACATTTTCTTCACTTGCAATTTTGTGGCCTGTCGCCTTTCCTTTTTCAGATGGAAAAGGCATAAATTGATTGATGCTGTCCAAGAGTTGTGAAATACCTATGTTAAGGGCAGCGGAACCAGGGATAACAGGTACAATAATTCCTGATTTTACTCCCTCTATAAGGGTATCCTCTATCTCCTTTGGCGTAATCTCCTGTCCTTCAAGGTATTTTTCCATAATATCATCATTCGCCTCAACAATGTTTTCCATAATCCTCTCATGCCATTTATCTACCATTTCTTTCATTGAGGCAGGTATATCTTCATCTTCAAATGATCCTGAGCCATCATCTTTATATATATGGGCCTTTAATCTTATCAAATTTACCAGGCCTTTAAACTCATTTTCTGTCCCAACTGGGAGATATATAGGTGTTGCTTTTATAGAAAAAGTATTTTCAATTTCCTCCACAACCTTATAAAAATCAGCTCTTTCCCTGCCTATCTTATTAATGAAAACTATGCGGGAAAGATTATACTCTGATGAAAAACCCCAGACCTTCTCGGTTCCTACCTTTACGCCGTCTACTGCATCAACAATTAGAATAGCACCTTCCGCGGCCTGGAGACATATCTTGGCATCAGAGAGAAAATCATTCTCACCAGGTGTATCTATAAGATTAAAACTTTTATTTTTCCAATTAAATGGGCAAAAGGATGTTCCAAGTGTGACCTTTCGTTTTATCTCTTCAGGCTCAAAATCCATAGTAGAGGAACCATCATCTACTTTCCCTAATCTGTTAATCACCTTGCTATCATAAAGAATGGCCTCTGCAAGTGATGTTTTTCCACAACCACTATGACCTATCAGCCCTATATTTCTTATTTGATCAGTTTTTTGTGCCATATGTTCTCCTAAATTAATTAAAAATAAATATAAAAACTTATTGCAATTATTTAATGGGGCTATCAAGCACACCCTGTAATATACTGTCCAAACTTTTAAAGTTTTATAAAGATTCTTGCTTTAACGCTATGAGGCATTATAGCAAAAAGTAAAATCTAACTGAACATTGACTAAATTACCGTAATTGGTAAAAATGTCAAGATAAGAATGGCAAAAATTGAAAACTAATCATCCGAACTCCAACGTTGACAGCTATACGCTTAGTGTTTAGAATAAAATTGGTAAATTAAAAAATTTTTAATGCTTTAGGCTTTTGAAGCAAATCCACCCTTTGAATACATAACTGTTTTAATAGAACTAAAGTTAGAGAAAAATCTATCTTTTTATAAATAAAAAAGGAGAAAAATGACATATACAATAGCCATGGCTGGAAAGGGAGGAACCGGAAAAACCACTGTTGCAGGGTTTTTAATTAAATATTTGGTTAAAAAAGGTAAGGTACCTGTATTAGCAGTTGATGCAGATTCAAATACAAATCTTAATGAAGTGCTTGGTGTTTCCATGAAAGAAACCTTAGGGACAGGGCGAGAAGAAATGAAAGACGGGGTAGTT
>JAYEMW010000167.1:0-3524 GCA_034718555.1 Thermodesulfobacteriota bacterium | reverse complement strand
AATAGTAATTTTTTCTCAAATCGAGGAATGCGAAAAAAATTACCGCAGGTATATAGTTGATATTCCGAGGATAATTTTTTGAGCATGACAAAGAGTTGAGGAAAAAGGACATTCTCGGACAGCCTCCAGGGTCTTATAGTAAAATCAAGAGGGAAATTAATTGAGAAACGTATATGATGTGCTTCAGGAAAGAGGCTTTGTTGAGCAGATTACTGATGAAAAAATGCTCAGGCAACTTTTAGACAAGCCTGTTAGCTGTTATATCGGGTTTGATCCAACCGCAAAAAGCCTGCATATTGGAAGCTTGCTGCCTATTATGTCACTGGCGCATATGCAGAGGGGTGGTCACAGACCAATAGCCCTGGTTGGTGGGGGTACAGCGCTTGTAGGTGACCCAAGCGGCAAAGATCAGGCAAGACCGGTTATGACAAAAGAGGAAATAAACAGCAATGCTGAAGGGATAAAGGCCCAGTTGTCTAACTTTATAGATTTCAGCAATGAAAAGGCCCTTATGCTTAACAATGCAGATTGGCTTGCGCCTCTGAATTATATAGATTTTTTAAGGGACATAGGCAGACATTTCAGTGTAAACCGTATGTTGGCGGCTGAAAGCTATCGCCAAAGATTAGAGACCGGCCTAAGTTTCTTAGAATTCAACTATATGCTACTTCAGGCCTATGATTTCTGGTATTTATCAAAAAATTACAACTGTCAACTGCAAATGGGTGGAAATGATCAATGGGGGAATATCTTAGCAGGCGCTGACCTTACAAGGAGATTAGAGGGTTATATTATACAGGGCCTAACTTTCCCCCTTATCACTACTGCTGATGGCTCCAAGATGGGGAAAACGCAAAGCGGTGCAGTATGGCTTGATCATGAACTTACATCACCCTATGAATACTACCAGTATTGGATAAATATAGATGATAGAGACGTGAAAAGATTTCTTTCCCATTTCACCTTCCTGCCGATGGATGAGATAGAAAGACTTACCTTTAAAGGAGGAGAGCATTTAAGGGAGGCGAAAAATATATTGGCCTATGAGGCTACCAAAATATGCCATGGCAAAGAGGAGGCGGATAAAGCTAAAAACACCTCCATGCAATTGTTTAGCAAAAAGGTTGTCGATGATTTTAATGGGGCTCCATCTTACCAAATGACCCATGGAGAATTAGACAAGGGTATAGAGGCTTATATATTGTTAACTAATTCAGGCTTATGCAAAACAAGGGGTGAGGCAAGAAGGTTGATATCTCAGGGAGGAGCATATATTAATGGAAAAAGGGTGACCACTTTTGATACAATAGTCGGGGCGGATAATTTAAAGGATAATGCAATTCTCCTCCGTGCAGGAAAAAAGAAATACTGCATAGTCAATATTCAAGATGCGTGATTCACTAACTCTTATAAAGTGTGCAGATTTTGTTAAATGGTCAAATAGTTAAGTGGTTTAATATGCAGGCATAATCGCTTTTAGTCCTGCCGTGGCGCGAATATATGCCATTTTGATATTTGTAACTAATTGAAATGATGATAATTTTATTTCCAACTCAACTACTCAACCACTAAACTGTTTGACGAGGTCTATTGTATAGATATGTCTGATAAAAAAACAAAAAAAGATATGAATAACCCTAAAGGGCAACGCAGTCTGCAAAAAAAAAGCGAGCAGGATCTTAGGCCTGTCCCAAAGGAGAAGCAAAATTGGGATTTAGTCTCCTACGACCCTTTGCAGATGTATCTATGGGAAGTAAGAAAATATAAGCTGCTCAGTAAAGAGGAAGAGATAGCCCTTGCCACTAAGTATAGGGAAGAAAACGACAAAGATGCCGCCCATAAACTTATTTTATCGAATCTAAGATTAGTAGTGAAAATTTCAATGGATTTTCATAAGCATTGGATGAAAAACCTTATGGATTTGATACAAGAGGGAAATATCGGCTTGATGCAGGCAGTAAAAAAATTTGATCCCTATAAGGGAATTAAGTTTTCATATTATGCATCGTTTTGGATAAAGGCCTATATTCTTAAATTTATTATGGAGAATTGGAAGCTGGTCAAGATTGGCACTACCCAGGCCCAGAGAAAACTTTTTTTTAATCTAGCGAAGGAAAAAGACAGACTTTTGTCTTTAGGTTACGAACCTGAGCCAAAACTTTTAGCAGAACGGTTAGATGTCAAGAAAGATGAAATTATCGAGATGGGACAGCGTTTAGGCTCTTGGGAGGTATCCATTGACGCACCGGTTAAGGAGGATTCAAGCCAGGATTACAGCTCTTTTCTGCCATCACAGGAAATGGAACTTGATAAACAGGTATCTATCAATGAGCGGAGGAAATTGCTTCTTAAAAAATTAGAAGAGTACAGAAGCACGCTTTCCGAAAAGCA
This sequence comes from Thermodesulfobacteriota bacterium, assembly GCA_034718555.1. Classification (GTDB taxonomy): domain Bacteria; phylum Desulfobacterota; class DSM-4660; order Desulfatiglandales; family B25-G16; genus M55B121. The sequence goes on along the minus strand of JAYEMW010000167.1, from coordinate 1,133 downwards.
TAGAGATATATTTGATAGTAGAATATTGACTGACGAACCTATGACGCTCCAGGAACTTGGAGATAAATATAATATATCAAGAGAAAGGATTCGTCAGATACAGGAAAAAATCCTTAAAAAGACTAAAACATGGTTAATGACGAACATACCAAATTTTGAAGAAAACTTTTTTGATTTATTAGATGAATAAAAAATTTAAAAACCTGCCTATCTATTTATCGCTCCTTGTAATGCTAATTGTCATATCCTGCAGCGGTGTAGAGAAAAAACCCTCTTCTGCTAAAAACTATGCCTCCACTGAAACACCTGAGAAAAATCACCTCTATCACGCCTATAAGAACTACACATTAGCCTGTATAGCCTTAAATAATGATTGCTATGATGAGGCTGAAATTTATTTAAAGGATGCCATCCAGAACGATCAAAATTCAGCCTACCTGCTCACAAAATTGGCCTATGTGCTTGTTGAAAATGGCAAGGTGGAAGAATCCCTTAATTGTGCTGAAAGGGCAGTTGATATAGAGCCTGATAATCTTAGGTACAGGGAGTTATTGGCAGATGTTTATTCCCAGCTTGAGAGATTTGATTCGGCTGTTTCCCAATGCAGGAAAATACTTTCCATTGACCCATCAAACAAAGACATAAGACTTTATCTGATTGCCCATCTTATCAGGTTAGAAAAATTTAATACTGCATTAGAAGAGCTATCAATTCTTATTAAAAATGAACCTGAACTATTAATGGCCTATTATTACAAGGGTAAAACATACGTGGAGCTTAAGGAGTATGACAAGGCAAAAAAGACATTCCTCAGAGCTATTGATATTAATTCAGGATTTGCCCCTGTTCTTTTTGAACTGGCCGAACTCCACAGTAAGTTAAATGAAATTGATGCTGCATTAATTATCTATAAAAAAATACTTAACTTTTATCCGTCGAACTTAATAGCCAAGGAAAGGCTGATAGAGCTTTATTACGATTCAGGCTATGATGAACTTGCAGAGAAATATATTAATGAAATAAAAAAAATAATAAAACCTGGTGACGTAGGAAGAAAGAGGTTAGGCCTTATATATCTTAGACACGAGAAATTCCATGAATCTATATCGGAATTCAAATTAATATTGTCTGTA
>JAYEMW010000166.1:0-3525 GCA_034718555.1 Thermodesulfobacteriota bacterium | reverse complement strand
TTTATACCTCAATCATGCCTTCTCCAGCATGTATCCTTGTGCGTACACAACTGGCAGACAGACACAATATCCATAGGCCCATATTCAGGACCAATGCATTTTATTGCTGAGGCCGATTTTAAAGGAACTAACACACTCGTCTCATTAAGGTAAACCCCTATTTGTTCTATGGGCAATAATGCACAAAGATCAGCTTGGCCACTAAGGGGCCAACCTGCCAGCGAACCAGGGCCGAGTATCGGGCCTATGCCCCAGCTCTGTTTATATGCCTCCCTTTGAACCATTTTAGTGACTATTTCTCTAATCTTCGAAAGGGCTACAACTCCGATGCTATCGAGGAGATAACCTGAAAGATTCTCCCCAGAGCGGTTCAAGGCCCTGACCCGTTCATCCAGGTTTGAACCAATAGTAACAACACTGATCATTGCAAGTTCAGCTTTTTTTATTAGATCAATGTGTTGGCCAATGTTTAGTTTTATTTCCTGATCCGGATTTTCAGCCGATAGAATCACTTGATTTTCTACTATTCTTAATATCTTAAACCAGTCGTAAACTATTGCCGGTCGAAGAAGATTTTTTGCCTCGAGAATGGACTTTTTTGTTTCACTAAGCAACGTTTGAGAAGGCTTCCTTCCCTTCTGAAGTGAAAGAATTATCTCCTCGGCGTCAAACTCTATCCTGATGTCTGTGAGAACGGGCATATCTGTTCTTATTCTTGAAATTTTAAACTTTCAGGAAAATTAGTTGCATTGGCAAATTTCATTGCAAAATCGGGTTCCTTTGCTAATTCTAAGAATTTGATATGTCTGGAAACTTCGGCTGCCTCTATCCGAAGCTTTTTATCCAACAGCCCCATAATCGCACCAACACCAGCCAGGTTTTCCTGGGGAATAATTTCGCCGCATATCTCTTTCCGGGGCAGCATACCAATAGTTATTGCACTGCGCCAGTCAAAGTTGGCCCCAAAGGCACCGGTCAAGACAGTCCGATCAACATGAGTAATTCCCGCCTTTCGCATCAGGAATTCAATCCCCACCTGAAGGGCTGCTTTTGCAAGTTGGATCTGCCTGATATCATGAAGTGTAATGCTAATTTCGTTGCCTGTACCACTTCTTTCAGCAGGAATAATGACCACACTGCGTCCGATTCCCTTTTCATCACAAATTACACCGGGCATTCCTTCTTTGAACCGGCCATTTGGTAAAAGCAGTCCAACCCTCCGCAATGACGCTACCGCATCAATAATGCCGGAGCCACATATACCTATTGGCATGGCATTGTTCTCATCTCCCAATACCTGACATTTAAATTGTAAGGTTTTGGAATCAATGTCTACCTTATGAATGGCGCCGGAAACAGCCCTCATGCCACAGGAAATCTGTGCGCCCTCAAATGCAGGGCCTGTTGCACAACTCGTTGCCCATAATCCTTCCTTGTTGCCCAGGAACACCTCGCCGTTGGTGCCTATGTCCACTCCCAGGGTAATCTCACTGCGTTTATGTGTTTTGTCTGCAATAACAGCAGACAGGGTGTCGCCCCCGACAAATCCTGAAATTACGGGAAAAATATGTACATTTGTTCCGGGATTTATATTAATTCCCAGATCATTTGCCTTCAAATCCGGCGGGGTTCGCGTGACCGGCAAATATGGCCATACCCCCAGACCATGGGGATGAAGAAATGCAACAATCTGTTCCATGGTGGTATTGCCAACCATGGTCACCTCGTCAATATCTTCCCGGGATGCACCAACCTGCTCCACACATCGGTTTATCAGATAGTTTATTCCCTCAACAATCAAACCCTGCAAGGTCATCAAACCCGATTCCTGTTCATCTGCCATGGCGATACGGCTGATTACATCTTCACCAAAGCGTCGCTGGGGATTAACCGATGCCGCAGTAGTAAGGACTGTGCCGGTCTGTAAATCGCACAAGTATGCGGCCAGCGTTGTGGTGCCCATGTCCACGGCCAGGCCTAAACTCTGCTCTCTACGGCCTGATAAAACTGCGGTAACTCCTCTTTGAGCATGATTAATTAGGGTTATTTCCCCTTTACATGTTACTGGAAGACTTAGCTGCCGCAAGGCATCAGGGCTATTAAGACAAATATCGTGATTGGTTGACTCCTTTGCCTGATCTTTTATCCATGCCACCATATCGCTTGACACGCCTGTATCCAGATCCGGGGGACTTTTATAGGAAAGAACAAGGCGTTTAACCGCAGGATTCCTTTTATAGGTTCCTCCAATGCCGGTCTTACCTCTTGCCTCTTTGCTTTCCGTCAGTTGCTCGGGGATAGTCACCTTGATGGGCCCCCTTATCCTTGCCTGACATGCCAATCTGTAAGAACTATTCCGCTGGCCTTGGGTAAGAAGATCCATTTCACCCTCTGTAAAAGGGGATAAACTTGCGGCTGGTTCCACAATAATCAGGCATTTGCCGCACAATCCCTTACCCCCGCAATCAGATCGAATAGGGATATCCAGAGCGGCGGCAAGCTCCATGATTGTTGAGTCAGGCTTTGCTGTGACAGATAAGCCATACGGTTCGAAGATAACCTGGAAATTTTTGGACAATTTTATATTTCCCTTTTTTCAAAAAGTTAAAGTATAGATGCATGTATCTACTTCGCTTAAGTCTTAATGATGCCACTTGTTTATCCCTTGATGGCCCCGGCTGATAATCCAGTGACAATACGCCGCTGGAAAATTAGAACTATGAGGACCAGTGGAGCTGTTGTAATAAAAGAGGCCGCCGCTATTTCTCCCCATGGAATCGTATGCTCTCCCTGGAACAGTGCTATTCCCACAGGCATTGTTTGCCTGGCAGGATCGGTCATGATTAACAGGGCAAGAAAAAATTCATTCCAGGCATAGATAAAGCTCAGTATGCCGGCCGTAAACACCCCCGGAGCCGACAAGGGCAGTATCACGCGCATTAGCGCGCCAAGCCTGGAGCAGCCATCCACAAGGGCTGCTGACTCCAGATCTTCGGGCATTTCCCTGAAGAATAGAGACAAAATCCAGACTGCAAGGGGGAGCGTAAGGGCCGCATAAGGAAGTATGAGTCCCTGGTAAGTGTTGAGCCATCCCATTAATCTCATAAAACGCCAGATAGGGCCTGCAATGGCAATCTGTGGAAACATGGCGCATACAAGGATTCCCATGAGAATCATTTGTGCCAACCGACGAGGAAGTCGAGCCAAGGAATATCCTGCCAATGTACCGAGGGAGATTGTCACCAGGGTAGCAGCCCCTGCCACAATAGTCGAGTTCAATAGGTAATGGAGGATGCCATAGCGTGCAATAGCAGAATAAAAGAACTCCAGGGAAAAGGACGGTAACCACTGCGGCGGAATCGTAGTCACCTGTGTTTGGCTCTTGAAGGCCGAGGAAACAAACAACAAAAAAGGACCCAATGAGAAGGCAGCAGCCAGGGCAATGCAAATAAAAAACCATGATTTTCGCAACAATATCCGATTCATATACTGGCCTCTAACAACCGCCGACCAATCATTCTCACA
>JAYEMW010000165.1:0-3621 GCA_034718555.1 Thermodesulfobacteriota bacterium | reverse complement strand
GAGCAGGATAAGCATAGCGCATTTAACTAAAGAAAAATTGAAAGAAACAGTTTTTCCTGTTCCACCTAATGATGAACAAGAAAGAATTTCTAAATTCATTAGCGCAAAAACTACCCAAATCGACCAAACAATCTCCAAAATCGAAAAACAGATCGGCCTTTTAAAAGAATTTCGAACTGCTTTAATCTCCGAGGTGGTAACCGGAAAAATAGATGTACGAACGTAGGGGCAACCCCCTGTGGTTGCCCTGATCAGGCCCCCGTGCCTGCCCTATGCGTTAAATTGATACGATTGATTTTGGGCGAATACACAATGGGCAACCACGGGGGGTTGCCCCTACGGTGGAATCAATCACAAACCGTGCGAACACGTAATAGGTGATCATATTTTGGACAAACACATAGGGTTGCCCCAACGGGAAACGAAATGCGGGGATGCATGCAATAGAACCAAAAATGGAATAAAATTATGAATAAAAGCCGTCAATCCATCCGTTTGCGCGGGTACGATTATTCACAATCCGGCGCATATTTCGTAACCATTTGCACACAAAACAAAAAGTGTTTTTTCGGGAATATGGTAAATGATGAAATGGTGTTGAATGATGCGGGACGAATGATAAACATGATCTGGGATGAATTGCCGTTTAATTATCCTGGGGTTAATATTGATGAATTTCAAATCATGCCGAATCATGTTCATGGTATAATTATCCTCGACAATGGGCAACCACGGGGGGTTGCCCCTACGGCGGCGGCGGGGTTATCATTGCCGGATGTTGTGCATCGGTTTAAATCGTTGACCACGGCGCGGTATATCCGTGGTGTAAAACAGAACCAATGGCCGCCGTTTCCGGGTAAATTATGGCAGCGCAATTATTATGAACACATTGTGCGAGATGAAAATGAATTAAACGAGATTCGCAGATATATCAGGGATAATCCCAGAAAATGGGATCTGGATCGGGAAAACCCCAATGCACGGTGAAAATCGTAGGGGCAACCCCCCGTGGTTGCCCTAACACACCCCCGGTTGTCCATTCGTAGGGGCAGGCCCCTGTGCCTGCCCTATGTTATCCCATATCCGAAAGAGAACCATTATGACCACAGCAACCACGGAACAGGCATTTGAAGAAGCAATCGAAAAAAGCCTTGTTGAAAACGGCGGCTATGCTAAAAGGGAACCATCTGATTTCAGCCGTGAACTAGCCTTTGATTCGAAGACAATTTTTGCATTTCTTAAGGACACACAACCAAAGTACTGGCAAAAGCTGTCTGAAATTCACGGCTCTCAGGTTGAATCCAAGGTTCTGCAACGTCTTTTTAAGGAACTTGACAACCGGGGCACACTCGATGTGTTCCGCAAGGGCTTTGTGGATTACGGCGTTCGATTCAAGATGGCCTATTTCAAACCGGCCAGCAGGCTGAATCCTGAAACGATTGCTTTATACAATAAAAACCGGCTCACCGTGACCCGTCAGGTAAAATACAGCCTTAAGAATGAAAACTCAATTGACATGCTGCTCAGTCTAAACGGCCTGCCAATCGCAACTGTAGAGCTGAAAAATCAGTTTACCGGTCAGAATGCGGCAAATGCGAAATGGCAGTATGCTGTTGACAGGGATCCGAGCGAACTGCTTTTTAAATTCAAGAAACGTGCCCTTGTGCACTTTGCCGTTGACACCGACGAAGCATATATGACGACCCGGCTTGAAGGCAAGGCTACCCGCTATCTTCCTTTTAATTTGGGCTATAATAATGGCGCAGGCAATCCCCCCAATCTAAACGGCCACAAAACCGCCTATTTGTGGGAATATGTCTGGGCCAAAGATAGCTGGATGGACATAATCGGGTCCTTTCTTCTCTTACAGACTGATGAATATAAGGTTGACGGGAAAATATTTAAAAAAGAAAAGCTGATATTTCCCAGGTTTCATCAATTAGATGTAGTAAGAAAACTGACCCGGGATGCCAGGCAAAAAGGCACGGGTAATAATTATCTGATTCAGCATTCAGCCGGCAGTGGCAAAAGCAATTCCATTGCATGGCTTGCTTATAGGTTATCCAGTCTGCATAATGATAAGGATGAAAGAGTTTTTGACTCAATAATCGTTGTCACGGACAGGCTCGTTTTGGATCAGCAGCTTCAGAACACTATTTACCAGTTTGAGCACAAACTCGGCGTTGTTCAAAAGATCGACAAGGATTCTACTCAGCTCGCCCTGGCTTTAAGCGCTGGAACTAATATAATTATTACCACTCTTCAGAAATTTCCTTTTGTGCTCGATAAGATCGGAGAGCTTCCAAAAAGAAACTATGCAATAATTGTGGATGAAGCCCACAGTTCCCAGGGGGGTGAGGCTTCAAAAAAGATGAAAGAGACCCTGACAGTTATCGAAATAGAGAACGAGATCCCTGGATATGGTGAAGATCATGATATGGAAGATGAGATAAGAAGCTCAATGCTGGCGCGCGGTAAGCAGCCCAACTTATCCTTTTTCGCATTTACCGCAACACCAAAGGCAAAGACTCTCGAGGTTTTCGGCCAAACCGGCGAAGATGGAAAACCGGCTCCATTTCACCTCTATTCCATGAGACAGGCGATTGAAGAAAAGTTTATCCTGGATGTGTTAAAATACTACACTACCTATAAGACCTATTTCAGGCTGTCAAAAGCCATTGAAGATGATCCCGATATCAACAAGAAAAAGGCAAGCCGGGCGATAGCCAGGTTTCTCGCACTTCATCCCCATAATCTGGCTCAGAAAACCGAGGTTATTATTGAACATTTCCGGCAATGCGTTATGCCCAAGATAGGCGGAAAAGCAAAGGCGATGGTTGTCACTTCATCCAGGCCCCATGTTATCCGGTATAAAACAGAATTTGATAAGTATATTAAAGAAAAAGGATATACCGATATCAAGACGCTTGTTGCATTTACCCCATTTACCGACAGAGACACCGGCATTTCCTATACCGAATATGAAATCAATAAATTTAAGGAAAAAGAACTGCCGGAAAAATTCGCTACAAATGAGTATCAAATACTGCTGGTTGCGGAAAAATACCAGACAGGTTTTGACCAGCCGTTGCTCCATACCATGTATGTGGATAAAAAATTGTCCGGGGTAAGAGCTGTGCAGACCCTTTCGCGCTTGAACAGAATATATCCGGGGAAAGAAGATACATTCATTCTTGATTTCGCCAATGAAGAGCAGGAAATATTAGATGCATTTCAGCCCTATTATGAGCAGACTGCGCTTTCTTCGACAACTGATCCAAATAAGCTCTATGATCTGAAGAACAAACTCGAAGGCTTTCAAATCATTTGGCAATCTGAAACTGATAATTTTTCCAAAATCTTTTTTAAATCACGCAAATTTAGCAGCGTAAGAGATCACGCCATGCTTAATTCTTTCATTGATCCTGCTGTTGACCGCTACAAGGTCATGAAAGACAAAGAGGAACAGGAAGATTTCAAACATACGCTGACCATTTTTATTCGGCTCTATTCTTTTTTATCCCAGATCATGCCGTTTGCGGATATGGAATTGGAAAAGTTTTACGCATACGCACGTCTTCTTCTCAACAAGCTGCCAAAGCAGGATGTTTCGGATAGATT
>JAYEMW010000164.1:0-18351 GCA_034718555.1 Thermodesulfobacteriota bacterium | reverse complement strand
AAAACGCTTTTACGGGAAAGCTGACGGTTCCATTCCCATGGTAGGAGAATTAAACCCGGATATGGTTTTAAATGCCCTATCCAATATACTTGGTGTAAAGCATGAGCCCGTCTCCACGGACTATTCCAAAAAGGCAGCGGAAATCGCTGAAAAAGGTGCCCCTTCAAGGGCGCTTACCTTCTGCCCAGGCTGTCCGCACAGGGCCTCTTTCTGGTCAATCCACACCACACTGGCCCTTGGGGACAGAGAGGGTTTTGTATGCGGAGATATTGGCTGTTACTCGCTTGGGGCTATTTCAAGCGGATTCGATACCCTTAAAACCCTCCATTCTATGGGGTCCGGCACAGGCCTCGCAAGCGGTTTTGGAAAGTTAGGAAACCTTGGTCTCAATAAAACTGTGTTTTCAGTATGCGGCGATTCCACCTTTTATCATGCAGTTATGCCGTCATTGGTTAATGCAATTCACAACAGGGCAGATCTTACCCTGATTGTATTGGACAATAGCGGAACAGCAATGACAGGGTTTCAGGCCCATCCTGGGCTTGAGATTAATGCCGTTGGAGATGATGTGCCTGCCGTAGATATCCCTGCCATCTGCAGGGCTATGGGCGCCAAGGTTAGTGTCTGCGATCCCTTTGACATTGAAAAAACCCAAAAATTACTCTTAGAAGCAGCGGGGGACAGGGAAGGCGTAAAGGTGGTTGTTCTTAGGCAAATCTGCGCCTTGAGTCCTGAAAAAAAGGGAAAGAAAACCTTTGATATGTCTGTGGATGAAGACATCTGCATAGGTGAAAACTGTGGATGCAACAAACTGTGTACCAGAATTTTTAAGTGCCCTGGACTAATGTGGGATAATGAAAAAAAGACAGCCAGGATAGATGAGATTATCTGCACCGGTTGTGGTGTATGCGCTTCCATCTGTCCGTCCGGCGCAATCAAAAAAAAGGAGGTGAAATAATACATGGCACCTGCAATATTGTCCAATGACCCCTATAATCTTATCATCACCGGTGTTGGCGGACAGGGCAATGTTTTGGCCTCCAGGATGGTAGGGGATATGCTTTTGCAATCAGGTTTTTTTGTCACTATTGGGGAAACCTTTGGCGCCTCCCAAAGGGGAGGCTCTGTGATGAGCCATATACGTGTATCCGCAAGCTCTTATTTTTCTCCCCAAATACCCAGAGGTTTGGCCCATATGATTGTAGCCCTTGAACCTACTGAGGCTATCAGGGTGCTGAAGGACTACGGAAACCCTCAAGTAAAGGTAGTCAGCAACACACGGCCAATACATTCCATAGGTGTGATATCCGGCGAACAGGCATATCCTTCAGTAGAAAATATAGAAAATTGGACAGGGGAACTCTCTCAAAAGGTTTGGTTTATTGATGCCACTGATGCCGCCATGGAGCTTGGTAATCCAATATTTGGAAATATAATAGCCGTGGGCGCCCTTTCGGCAACAGGTGTTTTACCCCTTGACCGGGAAATCTTCAGAAAGGTTCTTTTAAAAAAAATGACCTTAAAAAGGGTAGAACAAAATATGGCCGCCTATGACATAGGTGTTTCCATGGTAGATTCCCAGACAACATAGGGATAATAACAGGGCGCATGTTTCTCGCGCCATTATAAAAAAGAATTGTTGAAACTTATTTAGTTTGTACCATTAAGTTAATAAGGCTAAACTATTAGAAAATATTTGTAAATTATATTTGTGACTAATCGCTGGATTCCGGCTTTCGCCGGAATGACGGAAACTTACACTTGATCGTTATTCCCGTGGAGGCGAAAATCCTGATCTGTTACCCCTAAATATTGAGCTGATAAGTCAGTAGCAAGGTAAAATCATGCCTGAGACTAATATAAATAAAGAAAAGAGACAAAAAATAATTCAAAATTACATTCTCAGAATGCCCAGCTTTTCTACTACAGTTGTAAAGGTTTTAGAGGTATGTAACAGTCCGAAAACATCTCCAAACGAGCTTAATAAGGTTATTTCCCTTGACCCTGTTCTAACAGGCAAGGTTTTAACCCTTATAAATTCAACCTATTATTCCCTCCCAAAAAAGGTATCTTCCTTGACAAGGGCAATCATTATGCTTGGCATCAATACTGTAAAAAATCTCGCCTTAAGCACGGCAATCATGGGAAGCGTCGGCGGGAAAGGATCTTTTCATGCCCTGGATACGGATGACTTTTGGACTCACTCAATATGCACCGGGGTTACCTCTAAAATTTTAGCAGCTTCTATTGGTGTGCCGGCTGCACAAAGGGAGGAGTATTTTGTAGCAGGGTTATTACATGACCTGGGCAAGATACCACTTAACAATCGCTTTCCAGATGAATATACTCAGGCCCTTGAAATGGTTAATGCCAAACAAATTAATCTGTATCAGGCAGAAGATCTTACTCTTGGGATTAATCACTGTTTAGCAGGAAAAATGATTGCAGAAAAGTGGAAATTAAGTGAGGCACTGGGCGATGCAATCTATTTTCACCACAGCCCAGGTGATGTCTGCGAAGAGAACAAACAGGTCACAACCCTGGTAACGATTTCGAACATCTATGCCAATATCTTAGAGATGGGATCATCACAAGGCCTATACACAGATAAGGAAATATTGACGAATTTATTTGATAGTGTTGGTATTGACTGGACCACACTCTCTGATATCCGTGACAATGTGATAGATGAAATAGAAAAGGCAAAAATCTTTCTTGAGGTTTCTGACAAAGGTTAAACCTATGAAAATAAAATTTTGGGGGGTAAGAGGCTCTATACCATGTCCTGGTTCAAATACCCAGAAATATGGTGGAAACACAGCCTGTATTGAGTTGCGTTTTGAAAATATAAACAGGCTCATTATTATTGATGCAGGCTCAGGCATCAGAGAACTTGGCAACTATCTGGTATCTCATGACCTCTCCAATGGCCCTATTAATACAGATATATTCCTTACCCATACCCACTGGGACCATATTATGGGTTTCCCCTTTTTCGTCCCGATTTATATCCCTAATACAAAACTAAAAATATATGGACCGGTAACCTTTGAAGATGACAGCTTGAAAGATATCATAGGAGGTCAGCTAACCTATCGATACTTTCCAATCCGTCAGGCCGAACTTTCCGCTGAAATTGAATATATAGAAATTAAGGAAGGCCAATTTGATTTAGGTGACGGCATTAAACTAACTACTACATACCTTAACCATCCTATTTTATGCCTTGGCTACAGGTTCGAATTCCAGGACAGTGTGTTCTGTACCGCCTATGATACAGAGCCATTCAGAAACGTATTCTCCACTGACCCTAATGATCCTTCCTATGATGAAATCATGGCTCAGGAGGGTGAAATAGTAGCCGAAGAGGAAAATAAGCGTGTAGACAAATTCTTTGCAGGCTCTGACCTGTTAGTCTATGACGCTCAATATACGCATGAGGAATATGAATCCTCTAAAACGGGCTGGGGCCACACCTCATTTGAGCATGCCATAGATGGTGCTCAAAGCGCCAATGTGAAGCGCCTGGCACTTTTTCACCATGATCCAATGAGAACCGATGCGCAATTAGACGAACTAACAACAAAATATTGTAACCCACACAACACAGGCAACACAGAAGTATTCTTTGCCCGCGAAGGCATGGAGATAGAAATATAGTGTAAAATCAAGGATGCAGACATTTACCGATATCTTTACATCAGGAGTTTTTCCATTCCGGTTTTCTCTTCTCCATAAATGCCTTTAATCCCTCTTGGGCATCGTCTGTCTTCATTAACTCATTAATGTATATATCCTCAATAATTCTTAATGATGGTTCAAAATCATCCATCAGGCCTGCCTTTATCGTCTTTTTTGTAACTCTAACAACCTCAGCGCTAAGGGAAAGATAGGGTTTTACAAATTCATCGGTTTCCTTTAACAAATCATCTTTTTGCACTACCTTGTTTATAAGCCCAATTTTCATAGCCTCCTGAGCAGAGATAATTCTCCCTGATAAAATCAAATCCGTCGCTGCCTTCATCCCAATAATCCTCGGCATTATCTGGGCAGCAATTGGAGGAAGCACCCCTACCTGTATTTCCGGCTGACCAAATTTGGACGTGTCATCTGCAATTACAAGATCACAAAAAACTGCCAGTTCACACCCTCCCCCTAAGCATGACCCAAAGACAGAGGCTGCAGTGATAGCGCCTAATTTATCCATCAGTCGAAAAATGCCGTGAAAGCTCTCTATCATCTTAGACGCCAGATCACCCATATGTTCTCCAACATCGACGCCTGCGGAAAAACACTTGCCATCAGCTTTGAAGAGGACAACCTTGAGATCTTTTTTGTCCTGCCATGACTTTAAAACATCATTAATCTCATCCATCATTGCAATATTCAAAACATTAACAGGAGGCCTTTTAAGGGTAATAGTTCCCAGTCCATCTTTAAGTTCAAGCCCTATATGCTGGTAAGCCATAATATATCACTCCTCTCTTTAGAAAAATGGCAGACATGATTTTCTATTATCCCCATGCCTGCCATTCATTTACAAAAAATACACAACTACTCTTGCGGTTTTCCAAAAACTTCTGCAAACATATCCATATCCCATGCCTTCGAATCAGCAATGTTTTGACGGAACTTGATGAAGTCTATGGTATCCTTGCCGGTGATTTTTTTGGTATTAAAGGCCCCAAAACCCAAATAGGCCTCGCCACCCATATTTGCAGCAAGCCAATGCCTGTTGTAGTTCTTGGAGTAATCCCAAAAAAACTTCTTTTTGGCACGAACACTGTCAATAGACTTGATCAGGCATCCAGGAAACAGATTGGCAAATGTCCACACAATTTTATCCACTTCCTTGTCAAGGAGTTCAAAGTCTGCATTAGGCTGATGTTCCTTCACAAAAGCCCTCGCCTCTTTAGCTTCAGCCCCGGCCTTCATCTCACCGTATACTATTTCACCGTCATCTACATATTTGTCTGTTATAATCATGGGGTTTCGCACCCATTTACCATCTACCTTCAAAACCGGTACGCACTTTGATATAAGTCCCTTTGCCTTCATCTTATAGGCAGACCACATCTCACAGGAAACACAATTCCACATAGCATCTTCCATGCCGAGAAACCAGGGTAGAAAATCTGATGATCCTCCGTCAGGGGCTGATCCATGCCTTGGGCCGGCCTGTCCAAATATAGCCAGATCAGATGAAATAGCAAGATCGCAGGCCATTCCGATCTCCTGACCGCCGGCTACCCTCATTCCATTCACCCGAGAAATTACCGGTTTTTTACATGCAAGAATAGAATCCACCATATGGTTAAACAGCTCCATATACTGGCCATATTCATCCGGCCTCATGCTATAAAATTCACTGTACTCTTTGGTATTGCCCCCTGTGCAAAAAGCATAAGGGCCTGTTCCGGTAAAAATTGCCGCCACCACGCTTCTGTCTAACGACGCATTTTCAAAACCAGCTATAACGCCCTTAACCATCTCCGTAGTATAGGAATTAAACTGTTTTGGGTTGTTTAATCTAATCCAGGCCACATAAAGACCTTCCTGAACATTTCCCTCGGGATCCGTCAGGGGTCTCTTTTCATAAACAACGCATGGGGCCTCAGTCCCCCAGTTACCATCAGTATGCAACAAATGATCTTTTTGTTCATTATCCCTTGGCACCCATTCTAATGCCATAATCGTTCCTCCTTTATTAAAATTAAAGATTTATTTCGACTATATTAAAAATCAGGCTCTAACACTATCCTCTTCATAGGCGGCACCTTATGGGCTTCCTCAAAGGCTTCCGCAATCTCGCTCATTGGTCGGGTCTGAACAAACTGTTCCATATTAATCTTTCCATTTAAAACCATATCAAGGACAGCTTGATAATACTCAGGGAGACAACCCCATGTGCCGATAATCTCTGCATCAAATGCCATAAGCCTGCTTATTGCATACTCTGTCTTGGCCATACCAAAACCTACCACTATTAACTTCCCGGTAAAACCCAAAAGGCTCAAAGCAATCTCCTGGCCTGGTTTTGTGCCTGTCACCTCAAATATTTTCCATCCAAAATTCGGCAATCCCTGCTCTTTACATAAGTTCCTGAATTCTTTCGATACACCTCTTGCATCCTTGTCTATTGAGTTTATAACAAAATCAGCACCAAACTTCAGTGCCCTGTCTAATTTTTCCTGGCTAAGGTCTATCCCTATCACTGTTTTAGCACCTAACGCCTTAACAAGCTGCCCCTGATATTGGCCAACGCCGCCTGCAATGCCTAAAACCACCACATTATCGCCTTGTTGTATATCCGCCCTTTTTGCAGCCTGGTATGGGGTGGTAGCTGCATCTGCCACAACGGCAAAATGAGAAAGAGGAATACCCTTCCTGTCCTTTATCTCACAAAGATCAATGCTCGGTACTGGAATATGGCTAGAAAATCCTCCATAAATGCCCATACTGTTACCTGGCATTTTCTGGTTAAGACATCTGTTTCCACGACCTGTCTTACAAAGCAGGCACTTTCTACAGGGCATTACTGCAGGAATGATTACCTCTTTTCCTATCCATTTTTCGTCACCTGCCACTACAGTACCGGAAATCTCGTGCCCCAAAGTCAGGGGAGGTTTATTTACATTGGGCACGCCATCATAAAAAAATCCCAGGTCTGTGTGGCATACGCCGCAGCCTGCAACCTCTACAAGCACATCTCCAGGGGCTAACTCCGGGACAGGTATCTCCTTTTTCTCAAGTTTTCCCGGTATTAACTCTCCTGTTTCCTTATCTTTTGCAGTAGGTTGAACCATTTGCCATGTTTGTATCTTATCTGGTATACTTGCCATGTTATCCCTCCTGTTATATTTATTTTTTGAATTTCTTTTGTTATTGTGCTTATTGGGTTAAAAAACACAGCAAACACTTAGATCATTCCGTAACCTCCATCAACACAAAGAAGTTGTCCGGTAATATAACTGCTATCATCTGAGCCGAAAAATACAAAGGCCGGCGATATATCGTTAGGCTCAGCAAAGCGCTTGAGCAGTATCCTATTCATGTATATCTCTTTTAGCTTTTCATCTGTTCTTATTTTTTCCGTCATATCAGTTGCCACAATACCAAGAGATATAACATTTACACATACATTGTACCTCGCCAGCTCCCTTGCCGCAGATTTAGTAAAACTCAAAAGTCCTCCTTTCGCAGCGCTGTAGTTTATCTGGCCTACAGTCCCTACAATACCGGCCACGGAAGTTACATTTATGATCTTGCCGGTCATTTTCTCCTTCATATGTCTCGCGGCAAACTGGGTACACAAAAAAGCCCCTTTTAAGTGAATGTCAAGCACCTGATCCCACTGCTCTTCGCTCATTTTAAGCAGCATTGCTGGTCTGCCGAATCCTGCGTTATTGACGAGTATATCTAAACTGCCGAATTCCTTAATTGTTTTAGCAACCAATGCCTCTGCATCGTCTACCCTTGCAACATCCGCCTTAAAAGGGACAGCATTTCTCCCCATTTTTTCTATTTCTGCCACTACCTCATCCGCTGCATCCTTGTTGGAGGTATAATTAACAGTAACATTTGCACCTTCCCTGGCATAGGCCAGTGCTATGGCCCTTCCAACACCCCTGCTGCTGCCTGTAACTAATGCAGTCTTTCCTTCTAATTTCACAATTACCTCCTTACATTGTTTAAAATTTTGGTAACTACTCAGGTAAGTTGCCACAAAGCCTGCCCTGGCGCGACATTATTGGTATATTGTATATTGGTTATTGATTCTTCAAGTATTTCATATCAAATAACTACTTTGCAAAGCCAGGTCTGGGCCAGGGGCACTAAGCCACAAAGATTATGGAATTATTAAATATTAAATACCGTTGCCTATATATCAGGACAGGGGAATCTCTTTTTTGTTTGGCCGCAACACACATAGCCTTAGTGTGTTTAAGACATCCCTGTTTGTTTTTTTAAGACAAAGGTAAGCAGAACCGTGTATCTTTTATGGTATTGCCAATAGAGAATAACCTTTAAATTTTCCTGGGCAGAATACTTAATGTTATCTGCACCCCATGAAATGATGCATATTATTTGCGGCCAAACAAAAAAGATATTCCCCTGTCCTTGCGGTCTTTAACTCTCTTATTCGACCTATAAGTTTCTTTCATTAATAACCCTGGACTGAAGCGAAACGTCGGGGTCATTTGCTGATATAGATAAAAATTTTGTAGCTATATTGTAACTACATCATAGTCACATTTAGTTGTCAATATATTTATCGCCATTGGAGTATAAATTCAATAAGGTATTTCACCTAAAAATAAAAAAACCACACACATTTTTAATGGATGTGGTTTTTTACCTATAGGTTTTTTAATATATTTGTTTAATACTCTTTGTGAAACTATGCCAATCTTCCTTCCTTAATCATTTCTCTTGCTATAACCATTCTCTGTATCTGATTAGTTCCCTCAAATATTTGTGTAAGTTTTGCATCCCTGAACAACCTTTCAACTGGATAATCCTTAGTATAGCCATAACCTCCAAAAATCTGAACGGCATCTGTTGTGATTTTCATAGCAATATCACTGCAAAAGCACTTAGACATTGATGCTAATTTTGAATCTTGTTCATTTCTATCGTTCTTTTTGGCTGCCTCTAACATAAGACCTCTGCATGCCTCTATCTGCATGGCTGCGTCAGCCAACATAAAGCTTATGGATTGCCTTGAAATAAGGGGCTTCCCAAAGGTTTCTCTTTTACCTGCATAGTCCAAAGACAAAACATAAGGGTTTTATCTTCTTCAAGCCCGCCATAGGATGGTGGAAAAAATATTTGAAGGAGGCCCATTTCCCCAAAAAGACGGGCAATATCCCATCGGAAAACACCGTTCACTGTCAATCTGCGCTGCCATGGGAGCTATCCGCTCTTTAGCCACCCTTTTTACATTATTTAGAATAATCCTTTGTTCTTCGTTAAGTTCAATCATGACATCGGTTCTATTAACGTTTCAGATTGTTCTCAATGTAATCGACTATATCGCCTGTATAGGTCCCCGGACCAAAAATTTCCGCTATTCCTATTTTTTTTAGGGTAGGTATATCCTCATCTGGTATAATACCTCCACCAATTACTAAAACGTCGTCAATATTCTTTTCTTTTATTAATTCCATTATTCTTGGAAATAGGAAATCATGGGCGCCGGAAAGGATACTCAGTGCAATAACATCCACATCCTCCTGAATGGCCGTTTCCACAATCTGCTCCGGGCTCTGCCGCAAACCTGAATAAACCACCTCCATGCCTGCATCCATTAAGGCATTAGCAATAACCTTTATACCCCTATCATGTCCATCCAGACCAGGTTTAGTGGCCAGAACCCTAATTTTTCTTTTATTATCCATAAAAATAATCCTCCCACATTAAATAATGGTCATAAAAATTTTAATAAATTAACTATATCACCCGTCTGCTACAGTTACCGAAAAGTAAGCGCAATGCAGTTCTGTTATTCATTGAATAATGGAAAAATATAGAAAAATTATGATTGCGTGTCAAGTTCAAAAACAAACGCATAATGTTGGGTTTGATATACCACCGGAAGGTTATAGATTACATTCTTTTCGGTGAGCAACAAGCATCAAGAGCAAGGCGTGAAGGCTCGTAATAGCGCGTTATTGCGAGCCTGAATAACGCTGTATAGATAAGGAAAGTGCGGTAAATCTAAGGCGCCGCTCTATATTCCTGATTGACAAAAATAAACAAAAGCATCACTCTTACCGGTATTACATATTATTAGAGGTTGAACCATGAGAGTTACAATAAAGGGACAAGTAACAATCCCCCAGGAAATTCGTGAAAAATTAGGAATCACTCCTTCAGTTGAAGTTGATTTTATAGAAGAACAAAACCGAATCTATTTGGTTAAAAGGGCAGGCGAACCCAAAAAAGCTCATAGATTTAGGAGATTGAAGGGAATCGCCAACGTTAAAATGACAACCAATGAAATAATGGCCCTTACAAGAGAAGACAAATGAAAGGAGTTATAGTTGATTCGGATATAATCCTTGATCTTTTTCTAAATGACCCTAAATGGGCTGATTGGTCTGAATCCAAATTAGAGGAATGCAGTTATCACTCATCATTGTTTATCAATTCAATAGTTTATTCTGAAGTATCCATTGCTTTTCAGTTGATAGAGGACTTAGAATCTGCAATTAACAAGGCTGGATTCCAGATGTTGGAAATCCCTAAAGAGGCACTTTTTTTGGCCGGAAAAGCTTTTCTTAAATACAAAAGCAGAAAAGGGACGAAAACTACCCTATTGCCGGATTTTTTTATTGGTGCACAAGCCGCTGTTGTTATCTTTCCTTATCCAATAGTGCTTACAGGCTGATACTCTCCAAAAACCTCCCTCAAGGTGTCACATACTTCTCCCAGGGTTGCATACGCCTTAACTGCATTCAAAATCAGAGGCATAAGATTATCATTGCCTCCGGCCCCTTTTTTCAATTTTGCCAGCATGCTTTTAACCTTTTCAGCATCGCGTTCTGACTTTAGTTTATTAAGTTTTTCTATCTGAGAAATTCGCACTGAAGGATCTACCTTTAACAAGCCTTTAGGCGGTTCCTCTTCTACCTGGAATTTATTTACGCCCACCACTACCCTTTCATCTTTCTCGATCTCTCTCTGATAACGATAGGCGCTATCCTGAATCTCTCTCTGTATATACCCTTTTTCAATAGCAGAAGGTGCACCGCCAAGCTCATCAATCTTATCAATATATTTCTGAGAACGTTCAACAATCTCTCTCGTTAATTCTTCAATATAGTATGAGCCCCCTAATGGGTCAACCGTATCCGCTACCCCAGATTCATGGGCTATTAACTGCTGTGTTCTCAGGGCTACCTGAACGGCCTCTTCGCCCGGCAAGGCAAATGCCTCGTCCATTGAATTCGTATGCAGCGACTGAGTACCCCCTAAGACTGCGGAAAGCGCCTGAAAGGCAACCCTTACTATATTATTTTTTGGCTGTTGTGCTGTCAATGTACAGCCTGCTGTCTGCGTATGGAATCTCATCATTAATGAGCGGGGGTCCTTTGCATTAAATCTATTCTTCATAATGTCCGCCCAGAGTTTTCGCGCCGCCCTGAACTTTGCAATCTCCTCTAAAAAATCAAGATGGGCATTAAAAAAGAAGGATAGACGAGGGGCAAATTCATCTACATTTAGTCCGACATTAATCGCCGCATCTACATAGGAAATTCCGTCCGCCAGTGTAAAGGCCACTTCCTGTACTGCTGTTGAGCCTGCCTCTCTTATATGATACCCGCTGATGCTAATCGTATTCCACTGGGGTACTTCTTTATAACAGAATGAAAAAATATCTGTAATAATCCTCATAGATGGCTTAGGGGGGAAAATATATGTGCCCCTTGCGGAATATTCCTTTAAGATATCATTCTGAATTGTGCCCCTAAGGTCTTTGGATGCTACGCCCTGCTCTTCAGCTACCGCCAAATACATGGCGAGGAGAACAGCGGCCGGGGCATTTATAGTCATAGAGGTGCTAACCTTACGCAAGGGAATCTGATCAAACAAGATTTCCATGTCCTTTACTGAATCAATAGCAACTCCTACCTTTCCTACCTCCCCTTGTGCCAGAGGATGGTCCGAATCATAACCTATCTGTGTTGGAAGATCGAACGCAACTGACAATCCTGTCTGTCCCTGCTCCAGAAGAAATCTGTATCTTCTGTTTGTATCCTCTGCAGAGGCAAAACCTGCATATTGCCGCATAGTCCAAAAACGCCCCCTGTACATAGTAGGCTGAATCCCCCTGGTAAATGGGTACTCCCCAGGGAAACCTAATTCTTGGACATAATCAAAATTATCCATCTCTACAGGCGTGTACGTTCTTTTTAAAGGTATTCCCGATGTGTTTGCAAAAACGCCTTTTCTTTCCGGCCTTCTATCTAATTTAGATTCTACATTACTTGACCACTTTTCGTATGCCTCTTTTAATTCCCCTGTCCTGCTATCATCAGCCATATCCTTTACCTCCTTTCATCAACCTCCTAAACCTAAAAACACGCCTGCGGCAACAACAGTTCCAATAACCCCTGCAACATTAGGCCCCATAGCGTGCATGAGCAAAAAGTTTTTTGGATCCGCCTTAGCGCCCTCAATCTGGCTTACCCTTGCTGCCATAGGCACTGCCGATACACCGGCAGAACCAATTAGTGGATTTATTTTTTCCTTTGCAAAAAGATTAATAAACTTTGCCAAAAGTATCCCTGCTGCCGTAGAAAATGCAAATGCTACAAGCCCCATAAGAAAAACAAGTATAACCTGGGGCCTCAGAAAACTTTCTGCTGACATGGTACCGCCTACACTGATTCCAAGCAGTATGGTTACTACATTCATAAGTTCATTGGCTGCCGTATCTGAGAGCCTTTTCACAACACCGCACTCTTTAAAGAGATTGCCAAGCATAAACATGACCATAAGTGGCGCGGATGCCGGCACAATAAGACAAACAACCATAACTGTTATAAGGGGAAAGATTATTTTTTCTTTCCTTGAAACCGGCCTTAACTGCTTCATTTTAATCTTTCTTTCCGCTTCCGTAGTCAATAATCTCATGATAGGAGGCTGAATTATCGGAACAAGAGACATATACGAATAGGCTGCCACGGCGGTTGCTCCAAGCAGGTGCGGGGCAAGATGTACCGTTGTAAAAATAGTTGTAGGACCATCAGCGCCTCCAATAATACCTATTGAACATGCCTCCGGTATGTCAAAGCCAAGTAAAATAGCCCCAAAAAAGGCTATATAAACTCCTGATTGGGCGCCGGCTCCAAGTATGAGAGTTTTTGGGTTAGAGATCATTGGTCCAAAGTCCGTAAGAGCGCCAAGGCCCAAGAAAATAAGCGGCGGTATGACCTCCCATTCTAACCCATAATGGTAAAATTTCCATAAAAGACCCTGCCCCTCTTCCATTAGAAATGTAAGGGGTAGGTTCACAGCCAATATTCCAAAACCAATAGGCACTAAAAGGAGGGGTTCATAATTTTTTTCTATTGCCAGATAAATAAATAAAAAGGCTATAAGCCACATTATAATATTTCCGACGGTTATATTCACCACACCAGTAGTTACAATTAAATCCATCATAATCAGGCCGCCTTTTTAGTAGTGTTTTTTTCTACACTCTTCAAGATTATTCCAAATACATAAATAGATGTTATCAATACCGCCAGAGATAAAAAGACAGCGCTCAGACCAAATAAACATATTTTTATTGCAAGACTCCATTCTATCATGGACATCTTTCTCCTAACCCGGATAAACCGGAAAAGTGACTAAAGTGAGCTAAAGTTTAAAGTGAGCTAAAGTTAATGAATCGCTTCGCTCCATCTGTTTTATAAAATAGCCAATAAAATCCTTAACTTTAGTTCACTTTAGTCACTTTAGTTCACTTCACGCTTTTTTGAGTTCTGATTTTAGTTTTAAATTTTCTGCGCGTTTTGAACGCAAATATTGAGCCCTTTGCGAAAAAATACTAAAAAAAATTGCCCTGCCGATAATCGGACAGGGCACGCAAAGTTTTTCAAAGCAAAAAGTTATTCCTATTCGATAACGATTAAAACATCGTCAGCGCCAACTGCATCCCCCTTACCGCATTTTATCTCCTTTACCGCACCTGACGCTGTTGCCACCACAGGCATCTCCATCTTCATAGCCTCTAAAATAATCAATTCATCATCCTCATTCACTGCATCACCAACTGCAACCTTTACATCAATCACTTTCCCAGCCATGGGAGCTGTTACATCACTCACTTGTCAACCTCCTTATTATTTTAAATAAATGTTACGCAAGCATAAATGCTTATTTCTTGGCCGAATACATTTTAAGATTTTCTATATAATTTTATTTTGATACTTTGTCAAGGAAAAATCACTGAAAGACCCACTTCTTCTAACTGTGCCTTATCTACCCTGGATGGGGCATCCATAACAGGACATGCTGCCCTTTGTGTCTTAGGGAAGGCAATTACATCTCGCAAGGAATCCGCACCGACCATAATCGCCACAAGCCGGTCAAAGCCCAGGGCAATACCGGCATGAGGAGGGGCGCCATATGTCAATGCCTCGAGAAAAAATCCGAATTTCTCCTTGGCCTCTTCTTCCTTTAGTCCAAGTTTATCAAAAATCCTGTTTTGTAAATCTATGTTGTGGATTCTTACACTGCCTCCCCCTACCTCCTCTCCATTGAGAACCAAATCATAAGATCGCGCCCTTATCTCCCCAGGTTTTTCCAAAAGCAAGGGTTCATCTTCTTCAAGAGGGGCTGTAAACGGGTGATGAACAGCGACATATCTTCTTTCTTTTTCATCATACTCTAACAGGGGAAACTTCGTCACCCAGAGGAAGGAGAAGTCTCCTTTTTTGATCAAGCCAAGTTTTTTACTGAGCTCAACCCTTAGTGAGCCCAATGCAGTGTTGGCATTCCGGGGCTTATCAGCCACGAATATTAGAAGATCTCCTTCCGTGGCTTCCAATCTCTTCTCAATAGCATCTTTGCTTTCATCATTTAAGAACTTGGCAATCGACGACTGCCAGCCTTCAGGCTTCACCTTTGCCCAAAACAATCCCTTGGCGCCGAATTCAATTACCGTTTGGTTCAATTCATCCAGCTCTTTTCTCGAAAAAGAGGCTCCGCCCTTCACATTTATTGCCTTAACCACACCTCCCTCATTTATAATGCTCTCAAATACCTTAAAATCAGAGTTTCTAAGGAGGTCGGATAAATCTCTCAATTCCATTCCAAATCTTGTGTCCGGTTTGTCCGAGCCATACATATCCATTGCTTCCCTGTATTCAATCCTTGGAAACGGCATGGAAACCTCAACATTAAGGATATTAGAAAATATATCTGCCATCATTCCCTCGAATACATCCATGACCATGCCTTCATTTGCAAAGGACAGTTCAAGGTCAACCTGTGTAAACTCTGGCTGTCTATCCGCCCTGAGATCTTCGTCCCTGAAACATCGAACTATCTGAAAATAACGGTCAAAGCCGGCCATCATTAAAAGTTGTTTAAACAGTTGAGGGGATTGAGGCAGGGCATAAAAAGACCCTTTATTGATGCGGCTTGGCACGAGGTAATCCCTTGCGCCTTCAGGTGTGCTTTTTGTCAACATGGGGGTTTCTATCTCTAAAAAACCTTGCCCGCTCAGAAACTTTCGTATACTTAAGGCAGTCTTATGTCTCATATAAATATTATTGAAAAGCTCCGGCCTTCTAAGATCTAAATATCTGTACTTTAGACGAAGATTTTCCGATGCATCAATTTTTCCATCAACCTGGAATGGAGGCACCCTTGTTTCGTTTAATATCCTTAACTCCTTTACATTTATCTCAATTTCTCCGGTAGGCAAATCCGTGTTCTCCTGGCCAGGCAGACGAGGTTTTACTATTCCCCTCACAGCGACAACCCACTCACTCCGCAACACACCTGCCTTATCATGGCTTGCCCTGTCAAATTCCTCATCAAAAACTATCTGAGTCAATCCATATCGATCCCTTAAATCAATAAATATCAACTTACCGAGGTCCCTCCTCCTGTGGACCCACCCCATGAGAATTACCTCTTTGCCGACATAATCTTTCCCTAATGCCCCACAATTATGGGTCCTTTGCCAATCTTTAATACTATCAATTTTCAACTTTTTCCCTTATTTTAATTATCTCATTAATCGGATCAGTTAAGGAGATCTCTACCTGTTCTTTTGTAGCCATATCTCTCAAAATACCCTTCCCTTTCTCTAATTCATCTTCCCCCACAATAAACACTTTTTTAGCATTCAACCTGTCTGCATGCTTCATCTGCGCCTTCAGGCCTACGGATCTATACTCCATATCACATCTAATACCTGCCTCTCTCAATTTTTGCAACCAGATAAAAACCTTATCCCCTGCCTCTTTTCCCAGGGGAATCATAAAGAGATCCAGGGCATCTTCCACTTGATACCCATTTTCATTTAAAAGCTCGGCAATTCTTTCCATGCCTATTGCAAACCCAATAGCAGGGTAATCAGGGCCCCCAAGTTCCTTGATCAGCCCATCATATCTCCCTCCTCCTGCTATAGCATTCTGTGCGCCCAAGTTCTGGGTCTGGACCTCAAACGTAGTCTTTGCATAATAATCAAGACCTCTCATCAGATGAGAGTTTATAATGAAATCTACATTCAACCCTTTAAGATCAGACATAAACGTATGAAAATGATTAGAACAATCATCACACATAAAATCAAGCATTACAGGCGCATCTTCCATTACCTCGTTGCATGACTTCACCTTGCAGTCAAAAACCCTTAATGGATTTGTCTCCATTCTCCTACGGCAATCAGGGCAGAGTTCTTCATAATGATCCTTCAGATAATCCTTGAGTTTAATGCGAAACGGCTCCCTGCATGTTGGACAACCTAATGAATTAATATTAAGTGAAATGTCATTGATCTCGAGAGAGGAAAACAACATCATAATCATATACACAAGTTCACTGTCTATTCTTGGTCCCGGGTCACCAATAATTTCAGTATTTATCTGGTGAAACTGTCTCCTTCTTCCCTTTTGCGGCCTCTCATATCTAAACATTGGCCCTATGGTAAAAAGCTTTTGGATAGAACTCCCTTCATAAAGTTTATGCTCAATGTAGGCCCTTAGCACGGAAGCTGTTGCCTCCGGTCTCATGGCCAAATAAGTGCCCTTTCTGTCCTGAAATGTATACATCTCCTTTGAGACAACATCCGTTTCCCGGCCTATTCCCCTAACAAAAAGGTCTGCTTTTTCCAATATGGGAATTCTAATCTCCCTGAATCCAAATATTTCAAATATCCTTTTTGCCTCTGATTCAATCCTGTTCCATATTCCCATCTGGCCAGGAAGTATGTCTTTAA
Organism: Thermodesulfobacteriota bacterium; assembly: GCA_034718555.1. Classification (GTDB taxonomy): domain Bacteria; phylum Desulfobacterota; class DSM-4660; order Desulfatiglandales; family B25-G16; genus M55B121. Next base: position 1,385 of record JAYEMW010000164.1, on the reverse strand, counting down.
AACCTTTTACTGCATTATATTGCAAGTGTATCTCCTTAATTTATATGAAAGAAACTCGAAATTTGCGGAGCGAAAGTCCCTCCAAGCGGGGAGATCAGATAACAAAGCATTCTAAATTCTTAATTTAACGAGTCGCGAATAACAAAAAGATTTTTCATAGTTAGTGTTATGGCCGTATGGCATGGAAAACATTTCCTTTATGATTTTATGGCAAATAAATGGAAAATCTTTAAGCCTATAAACAATTACAATTTTTCTTTCTATCAAAGCATTTTTATTCCGTCAATAACTTTAACATAATTTTCAATAGAAATTCAGGAGTAAATCCAATTGTTAAACAGCAATAGTGCAGCCACAAAGTCACTAAATCACAAAGATATGGAATTATTAAATATTAAATACCCTTGCCTATATATCAGGACAGGGGAATCTCTTTTTGAATGGCCGCAACACACATAGTCTTAGAGTGTATAAGGCATACCTGTTTGTTTATCTATGTAAAGGTAAGCAGAACCGTGTATCTTTTATGGTATTGCCATAGAAGAATAACCTTTGAATTTTACTGTGCAGAATACTTAATGTTATCTGCACCCCATGAAATGATGCATATTATTTGCGGCCATTCAAAAAGATATTCCCCTGTCCTTGCGGTCTTTAACTCTCTTATTCGACCTATAAGTTTCTTTTATTAATAACCCTGGACTGAAGCGAAGCATCGGGGTCATTTGCTGAGTAGATACGAAATATTTTTATAAAGCTCTCATCTCTGTGTTCTCTGCGAACTCTGTGGTAAAAAATTACGACAAAAGACATTTTTTCCTTGACATCCCCCACCCTGTGATACAGTCCTCACACAATTAAAACCCTAAAAGAAGGAGCTTGCAAATGACAAGACCAACATCCTTATTAAATTTATCCGTTTGCCTCACCCTTTCACTCCTCCTTATTCTCCCAACGCAGGCCTCCTCCTCAGATCCTGTTGCCCCTCCCTTTGAAGGAGCGCTTATAACAAACACTACAAATATAAATGTAGTGGGCACATTCCGAGAAAATGAGAACTTTACACAGGATCAAAGGGCAGGCGAGGCTGACATAACAATAAAAGATGAGGGTATCGTAACACATATCAGCCTATCACCAATTGACTGTGCAGAGACAAGATACACCGATGAGGTCAGATCTACGCACGGACATACCATGTTTGTAAAGGACTTCTCCTTTAACACCCACCCGGGAGATGGAAACCCCAACATAGAGACGGAAAGAGCCATAGGATTTGAGACAATTCCAGGTTCTGCTGCAGGCACAATTCAAAGCAAGGAAAAAGGCGCTGTATCTATATCTCATCTCCTTGGCTTTAATGCCTGTGTTGAAGGAACTGAGCA
>JAYEMW010000163.1:0-3651 GCA_034718555.1 Thermodesulfobacteriota bacterium | reverse complement strand
CAGGTCTCCTTTTAGCTCTTGATCAATATTTCTCCAACCATCGACCAAAGACAGGATCAACTATTTTCCAGACATTATCATGCGGATACCCTGTTGCAAAAAAAAGGAAATCATGGTGGACAATGCCTAATGTGAATGGATTTGCCATTTCCTGTTGCTTTATTGAATGTCAATAATTGATTATCAATAATTAAATTGCTTAATATGTCAAGAAATTTTGTAGAATATCTTCACGATATTTTTATACTTAATAAGGTGGAGTTCTGTAAAAAAAACCGACTCATGGGCACGTGCTTCTTGTTGTTTTACGGATCAACGGTTTCCAGAAACTTTGCAAACTGCTTAATGTTTAAAATCCCCACATCAGTTCTGTTCTGGTTTATGTCTCCGGCATAAATTATTAGTTGGCCGTATGGAAGGTCCGGGAAAAATTTCTTAAACTTTTTTAACCCCTTAAAATAATCGGAGGTGATGGTCTGGCCGGATTTGATTTCAATGGGCAGCAGATTATGTGAGATATTATAAATAACATCGATTTCATTGCCTGAGCTATCGCGAAAGAAATTGAGGTTATCTCTTTTGCCCAGGTTGTAACGATATTTCAGGGCCTCAATGACCACCATGTTTTCATAGAGATGCCCCCTTAAGGGATGATTTCTAACATGCGTGATATTTTCAATTCCACAGAGCCAGCAGGCAAGGCCCACATCATAAAAATAAAGCTTTGGTGATTTCACCAGCCGCTTTTTAATATTACGGTAAAACGGGGGCAACAAATAGACAATATAGCTGGCCTGCAGAACAGTAATCCATTCTCGGGCAGTGCTGTGGCTGATTCCAGTATCATTTGCAAGGTTGCTCAGGTTGAGCAATTGCCCGGTTCTACCGGCGCACAGGGTTACAAATCTTTGGAAGAGGTTCAGGTTTTTTATATTTACAAGTTGCCGAAGGTCCCTTTCAATATATGTCTCAAAATAATCACCATATGCCTGGCCCGGTGGAATATCCTGATCATATATCCTGGGGTAAAAGCCTTTGAATAGCATTTCATCAAGGGATTCAATTTTATATGCTTCAAGCTCTTTGATGCTAAAAGGGAGGAGTTTTAACAATGCTGTCCGACCCGCCAGAGATTGAGAGATCTTCTCCATTAATTCAAACTGTCTGCTACCGGTAAGAATAAAAAGACTGTTTACCTTTTTGTCATCTACTATTACCTGCAGATATGACAACAGTTCTGGAGCGCGCTGGATTTCATCCAGCACGGCCCCTTGAGGATACTGGTTTAAAAAGCCGATTGGATCTTCAATTGCAAATTGCCGTACAACCGGATTTTCAAGGTTGGCATAGGGTTTGTCGGGAAAGGTTTGCCTGGCAAGTGTTGTTTTGCCCGATTGACGGGGTCCGGTTATAGTAATCACAGGATATTTCGTGAATATATATTGTGCATAGTCTGAAAGGGTTCGTTTTATCAAGGAGACACCTTTTTTACAATATCACGCTGCAATCTTCAATTTACAATATATATAATAATATTCATTGTATGTCAACAAATTTTACGGCCTGTTTTCCGCGAAATTACCTCTATCATATAGAAATGCCGGGATGGCGATTTTTAATGTCGTATGCTCCATCGAAGAATAAACGTAACCGTTATGTAAGCAATGCGTTCATCAACAATGCAAAAGTATGAAGCCAAATTTCCAATTTCCAATTTCAGCGTTCCGTGAACGCTTACGGATAAATCAACAAGCTTTGGGTTTCAATAAATTTATCGGCCACCCTGTTTGAGGTATGATTATTTTTTTCTTTACACAAAATTGCCTCTACCATATACTTTTGGAAAAGGATGTAAGGGTTGGGAAGATAATATGAATTATTAAGGGGAATAGTATGGCAAAAAATAAAAAGGAAGATAAATTAGACCCTGAATTAAGGAATAGGATAGACAATATAATCAATTCAATAGAAACTGCTTGCAACGATGAGTTAGGTGCCAAAGAAATTCTCGGGGTTGTTATTTCTTATTTGGAAGATGAACAGTTCCTTGCCGTACCATTGATAGAGGCCCTTGCCAATAATACGAAACCTGAAATAGCGCAGTTCCTTTATGATATGATGGATGGAATTCAGGATAAGTCTTTAATTAAATTGATAAAAAGGTCGTTATACAAACTCAGGCAAAAAGGCGTGAAGTGGGAAGAAAAATCTCAAAAGGATGAGCCAATCCTTAAACCTTTGGAATCTGCTGAGCCCGAGGGATACTTAGGTGATATTGATAACTCAGGAAGCCGGATAGTGATTGTGACAAGAAATACGCCAAGGGGATTTTTGGTAGCCTTCAGCGTTGTAAATGACCTGGAAGGATTGCAAAAATTAGACTTAAGCCAGTTTAGTAAAAAGGGCTTTAAAGAGTTTTTGGAAAGTTCTGTGTCTTCGGTGGATTTTCCAATTGTTGAAGCGCAGGGGGCTTACTGCATCAGCCTGTTGAAAGAGGCTGCCGCGCTTTCAAAAAACCTCTCAAATCCCCTGCCTCAAGGGTACCTTGATATTGAAAATGAGTTTAAAGGTATTGTGTGGGATTATTCCCGTCCGGTTATTTATCAACACATAAGTGAAGATGAGATAAAAGAAAAACCACATTTTCTAAAGGAATCAGGCGAGCTGCATAAGATTGCTCCGTTTTTTGCCTGGTCCATCGACCCTAAGGAGTTGGAACAGTATATTGCCAGCATAGAAGAGGCCCATGATAGCAGGATAGTGCTCACACCTTCTCAAAAAGATGCCCGTCTTAATAGCATATACCATGGCGCATTGGAGTCTATATTTCCAGATGAGAAAAGGCTTATCTGGAAGAGACGATTAGAGGAAACGGCCTATATATTGTTTAAGACGGGCAAGGATAAAGAGGCAAGACAGGCTTTAAGCGCTGCCATGGATTTAAGAAATCCATTCAGCACCATAGAACCTAATCCGTTTATATGGAACCTGCTGTTAAAGTCATTTTATAGTGAGTTTGAGGAAGATTCCGACGAGAAGGATGAAGAGAAGAAATCTTCTCTCATTATTGCCCCTTGAGAAATATTTATACCGGAGGTTTTGATGAAAAGCTACAGAAAGGAATTATGGTTTGAGGCGCATAAAAGAAGGGCATTTATAAATATAACTAATGATGTTATGGAATGTCTTAGGGAGAGTGAAATTAAGGAGGGCATTATATTATGTAATGCAATGCATATAACAGCGAGTGTTTTTATAAACGATGATGAATCAGGACTGCACAGTGATTATGACAAATGGCTGGAAAAACTTGCGCCCCATGAACCGGTTGGCCAGTATAGCCACAATGTGGGTGAGGATAATGCAGATGCACACATGAAGAGGCAGATAATGGGTAGAGAGGTGGTTGTTGCTGTTACTAACGGAGAAATGGATTTTGGGCCATGGGAACAGATTTTCTATGGTGAATTTGATGGGAGAAGACGGAAAAGGGTGTTGGTAAAAATCATTGGAGAGTAATTATAGATTATAGATTAGGGGTATTTATTATGACGAAAATTGAAAAAATTAATTTTGGACAAATTTTTGCTGAAACGATTAGAAATGAACAGTTGGCAGAAAAGGCGCTAAATTACCTGCATATTGAAAAAA
>JAYEMW010000162.1:0-3656 GCA_034718555.1 Thermodesulfobacteriota bacterium | reverse complement strand
CGGAAGGTTATACATACATTAAGTTGGTCCTCATCTACAAGAAATTGTTTATATATGCCCCGGAAGGTTATAAGTGTTACCTGCTGATTACACTGTGACCTTATTGCTTGACAGCGGCCAAAAAAAGGTTATCATAATGTATAAATAGTTACATTATTACATCATGGAGGTATTCGCATGATACGTACACAGATTCAAATAAAAGATGATCAGATTGAATGGTTGAGGATAAAAGCCAGGGAACGAGGGGTGTCTGTTTCTCAACTTATTCGTGAGGGAATTACCCTCTTTCGTGCAGATCAGGAAAGATTTCCTGAGAATAAGAAGAAGAAGGCCCTTGCTGCTATTGGCCGCTTTTCTTCGAATATTTCCGACATTTCTGAGCGGCATGATGATTATTTAGTAGAGGCCTTCAGCGATGAGGCTCGCCATGAAAAGTGAACAAGTATTTGTGGACACCTCAGCTTTTTATGCCTTGATGGACCGTTCAGATACCAATTTTGTGCACGCAGAAAGATTATGGAGACACCTGTTGGAAAAAGACTTGTATCTCTATACCAGCAACTACGTCATTGTGGAGACGCTGGCTCTGTTGCAAAGCCGATGCAGATTCCGGTGAAAACTGCCACCTGTTCCGGAAATAACCTTACCACTTACTACCCCATCCAATTCTCGTATTTATAACAATACCAAAGTGGCAGGTTTGGGTCAATTATTTGAGTACATTTTTCTTACTGAATCTCCTTTCAATTCTATCCTGTAAGCGTTATGAATTATCCGGTCACAGATGGCATCCGCAATAGTCGGATCTCCGATAATTTCATGCCAACTGGCTACCGGCAATTGAGATACAAAAACAGATGATCTTCTACCATGTCGATCCTCAAGTATTTCCAACAACGTAAGACGACTTTGAGCATCAAGAGGCTCAAGACCAAAATCATCGAGGATAATGACATCCATCTTTAGAATCTTAGTAAGCTCTTTGAGATAGCTTCCGTCAGCCCTGGATAACTTAAGGTGGGCAAAAAGTTTTGAGCAGGCATAGTAAAGAACCTTGAACCCATACATACAGGCTTGATGCCCTAATGCAGAGGCAATGAAACTTTTCCCTGCCCCGGTTGGCCCCGTCAAAATACAGTCTTTATGAGATTCTACCCACTGACAGTTGGAAAGGCGAAGCAACTGATTTTTATCAAGATCCCTTTGCAGTGTAAAGTTGATCTCCTCGAAAGATGCCTTGTAACGAAAACGGGCTCCTTTTAATAGACGTGTGAGTTTGCGATTGTAACGCTCATCCCACTCGGCATCAACCAGATGAGAGAGCAGCTCATCGGATGTAAACTGATTTTTGGATCCTGTCTCCATAGTACCGGTGAATGCCCTTGCCATCCCATAGAGCTTCATCTGTTGAAGTTTCTGAAGTGTGGCCTGATTGTTATTCATAGGTGTCTCCTTTTTACTTATAGTATTTACTTCCTCGAACGTTTTCATGCAATGAGATGGGGTGCTCTTTTTGTTCGGAAAAAAGATCTTCTTCAAGGCCTCTGTCAAGAATATTTTTTATGCGTCTGTAAGAATAAAATCCAAAGCTGAGGGCTTTTTCACAAGCCTTTTCCAGCCTGTCCGGCCCATGCTCCTTTACAAGATTAAGGATGCCCATACATGTTTTGAATGCCTGTTCTGGATGTTTCCGGCTCTTGAGAACTACCTTGATCATCTCTGCGACATTATCTCCTACAGATCGCGCCCACCGAATAAAACGCTCCTGGCTCCATTCAGCGTAATCTCTATGGTCGGCAGGCATATGTGTGTGCAGCGTTGTATATCTGTTTGGGCCACGATCTCTGTTATGTTGTGCTATTCTTATGTTGTCATAATAGATTGCTATAATCCTGTCATCATAGATGACCCGTACACGCCTTCCCTTGAGCTGCCATGGTACACTGTAATAATGTCTATCCTCCCGTAGCTCAATATGGTAGTTGAACTGCACGGTAAGCTCCCGACATTGCTTCATGGCATATCTGTCTTTTGGCAGAGCTTTAAGAGCAGACCTTTCAATCTTTTCAAAAAGACCTCTTCTGGAAATCTTTAACCGCTGAAACTGTGTGTTGTTATGCCGCTCCAGGAGAACCCATATGGCCTCGTTGAGTTGCTCTAATGAGAAGAAGGTTCTGTTTCTAAGCGGAGCATAGATCCTTTGGTAAACAATCTTTACGGCATTTTCTACAAGTGCCTTATCCTGTGGTCAGCGGACACGGGCCGGTAAAATAACTGTTCCATAATGATCAGCAAAGTCATTAAACATGAAATTGATTCTTGGCTCATATTTATTACTATTGGTTACACCGGATTTTAAATTATCCGGCACAACGGCATTGGTAACTCCTTTAAAGTATAGGAAAGCACGTTCATTGGATCTGATCCAATCTTCTGATTTCTGACTGGATGATGCCTCCACATATGTCAATTGGCTGGCCCCGAGTATAGCCACAAATACTTCTGCTGAATGGATCTGTCCGGTTTTAGGATCAACGATTTCAAGTTTATCACCCGCGTAGTCCACGAACATCTTATCACCGGCTTTATGGTCAATATGCATGGTCAATTTAGATGCATTTCTCCATACCTGAAAATGATAACAGAATTGCGAATAGCTGTATCCTTCAGGATGCTCTTTCTGATACTCACTGTACAGAGCCATCAGGGTTACACCGGTCTTCCTGAGTTCTTGCATGTAACCAGGAAATCTTTCTATAAGTTTTTTATATTTTGCATTTCCGTTTTTCTTTTTTTCAAACATGGCCAGGAGCTGACTGTCAGGCATTTTCTTGCTCTGCTCATAAGTAAGTCCACTTGATCTGAAATCTTTGATATACTGGGCTACAACAGGTCGTGAAATATTAAGCGCCTTGGCGATCTGCCTTTCACTCAGCTCACTGGTCTCTTTTAAGCGTATGATATCCCTAATCTTCTTCATATTTATCCTTTTTCGCGTCATCTCTATCTCCTCTTCAGTTAATAAAGAGGAGACATTATCTCATTTTGACGAGAAATGGATGGTTATGAACCAGTTTTAGGATTCCGGAAATTATGACAAAAAGTGGTAAACTTTTCTCCGGAATGGGTGGCAGGTTTCACCCGGAATCAGTGGCAGGTTTATTCCGGAATGGGTGGCAGGTTTGCGCCGGAATCTACATTATCTCGTTAATCCCAAAATGCTTACCCAAATATTTAAAATCGTTCTCCTGGATCCATCGTCTAAATATCAGGACAATAACCTCTTCGGCATCCCGATCTTTATCATCTGTAAGTACACTTACTTCGATTGTCCTGCCTTCCGGGTTTGTTGCGCGAACTTTCAACTGTCGCATCTCAACATCTTTTTCCCACGGTTGATCCATATATTCAAATGTGTATTTTTTAATATCATCAGCCCGATTCCGGCTACGCTCTAAGATAAAAGACCCTTTCACCTCATCACTTTTCCAGGTTCCCAATTGGTATCCCTTTTCCCACGTAATCACATGATAGAACTCACTGAGAATAATCTCCTGGAAAAAATCATGTCCGTAGATCCCCCGGTCTATTATAAAGGTTAACACTGTCTGTGTTTCTATCCCTGAAATATCCCGAAACCGGTTTGCCGTTTT
>JAYEMW010000161.1:0-3658 GCA_034718555.1 Thermodesulfobacteriota bacterium | reverse complement strand
TTATATTCATACCTGCGGCAAGTTTTTTCGGGATAATAATCTCTCCCTGCTTGAGCAAAATATCCGATGATTGGTCGGTGCTGAATTTCATACGCTCACTTACATTGGGACAGACCTTAATTTCTTTTTCCGGGTCTATTGCATTCAATCGCACGCTGGTTGTTTCTGCAAAGTTGCTCAGCATGGCGCTTAGCTTTATTCTGGGCGCATAGGCAGATACATCCGGGTTTTCTTTCAGAATTTTCTCAACAGTCTTATAGGCTTTTGTGTTAAGGGACAGGTGCAAGGGCATAGTGTCAATAGATGATACATAACCTTTTTTATGGATTTGCATTTGTGCAAGGTTGGAATCAGTAATCTGTCCTACCATCATCGCCTTAAATGAACCTGCAAGACCTGAAAAAAGAATCACCATTAATAGGCCCAGCGTTATCAGGAGGGATGTGAGCAAGGTCCTTCGTTTGTATCTCATCAGGTTCCGGAATGCTATTTTAAAGATTCTAATCATTTCTTTTCCTCCTGATTGTGTTTACGGTCAAGAAGTTTACCGTCTTCCAGGGTGTGGATAATCTCAGCCTCTTCCATAACCCCTGGATCATGGGTTGAAAAAATAAATGTAGTTTTGAATTCATCCCGCATGCTTCGCATCAGACGAATAACATTTAAGGCTGCCTTTTTGTCTAAGTTTGCTGTAGGCTCATCTGCAAGAACCAGCTTTGGCCTTGTCACCAGAGCCCTGGCCACTGCGACTCTTTGCTTCTGTCCCCCTGAAATCTGGTCTGGAAATTTATCTTTCTGATCCAGCATCCCAACCGAATCAAGGACTTTCAGCACCATTTCCTTTCGTTTTGACGATGATTCATTTTTAATCATCACAAGGGGGTATTCTATGTTCTCAAATGTGGTAAGCACAGGAAAAAGATTAAATGCCTGGAAGATGAACCCAAGGGTTGTTCCCCTGAATGCCGCCCTCTGTCTTCGGTTAAAGGCATCTACCTGCTCGCCATCCACGAATATTCTTCCCTGTGTTGGCCTGTCAAGACAACCGATAAGGTTCAACATAGTTGTTTTTCCGCTGCCTGAAGGCCCTACAAAAGAAACAAAGGATGCTTCATCTATGGAAAGGTTTACATCTTGCAGGGCCTTTACCTGGACTTCACCTGTCTGGTAAAATTTGGAAACATTTTCAATCTGTACCAAGGCCATATTTTTCTCCTTTTTCTTAAAGCAGCTTGAGCTAATTTTAATTAATTTGTAAAAATTCTAAGACCACCCTTGGTTCGGATGATCAAAGCAGGCACAGGTAAAACAACATCCTCCCTGCCGGGTCTAAAAGATCCGGACGTTACTTATTTGCTGAGCATATTGAGGTTCTTTACCCCCTTTACCTGCCTAAAAGTAGCTCCTTCTGTGATAGAGCGAATAGTTTTCTCAGAATCAACTACCATGGATCCCCCTATAACATCTATGCCGTAATCAAACAGGACTGGTGAAAGAGGGCTGGTAGGTCCTACCATGACAATAAATTTATCCTTACACAGATTCAGTAATTTTTCTATAGTATGGTTTATAAATGCAGTCCCTGTGAGTCCTACAACATCTGCCTTTGGTAAAATTTCTTCTGAAGCATCTTCCGGAAAATCTCCCTCTTGAGGGTTTTGTTCGATGACAAAGAGTTTTCGCGCTATTTTTTTGAGCTTAGGGACCCATGGAAAATGACCTACTATTGCTATATTTTTATTCTCCCCTTTTTCCGCTAAAATATCAAAGGCGTTTTTCTCCACACATCTATCTACATCAACATCTATCACCGAGTTAATAGCTGCCATTCCGATAGATGCCTCAAGGAGACTATCTGATCTGGCATATTCAATTAGTTCTAACGCTGACTTGCCCCTCAGCATTCCAGGATCTCTAACTATTTTATGAGACGGGTGTCCCTCATGAAGAGTAGATGCAAGTCCGCAGTTTTCAGTAATAACGGCTGTCCAGAATACACACGAGTATACCTCTCTCACAGTTATATCTTTTTTAACATCAGAAATTAGATCATCTAAAATTTTCATCTTAAAACTCCTGATTGACTATATTTAATCATAAACATTAAATCTAAATAACATTGATGGGCTCGTAAAAAGTCGAACAATTCTCTTTTCCGTCATTCCTGCTGATCCCGAATCGGGCCTGTCCCATACCGTATACGGGGTCCGAGAGGAATCCAGTTTTTTCCATTAGTTACAGAGTTTCTGGACTCCGGTTTTCACCGGAGTGACGACTTTTTACGAAACCATCAAACTTGCAGGTGAATCTTTGCATATATAGCAGGAAAACAATACTGAAGATTTTATAACACATTATACATTAAAAAACATAATTAGATTTTTTTCTTTTTTCTTTTGAATTGCATTAATACAAAAGTCCAAAAAATTTTAAACAATAATGGTTTTTTCACCTTTTCTATTGAGATATAAGCAAGAATGTTCTAAAAGGAGAATCTTGGATTTTGTAAAAATCGTAACTGTTCAGATAGCCACCAAGGCGTCAAGACACAAAAAAAAGACAGATATCAATAAAGAAATACATATGTGGATAGGTTTTCTCAATACAGACCTCGTAATTTATAACGTATAATGGTGTAATATTTTAGACAGTAACCTTTGTTTCCAGTCCCGCCCTGGCGGGATTGAAAGGTTTCCCGCTGAAAGCGGGATTAAGAGGTTCAGAGGTTGAGCTCTCTTGGTATTAACCTAATGAAATAAATAGTTAATGGAAAAAGCGCAAAACGGTTAACCTTGAACTTTGAACCCCGCTTTCAGCGGGAAACCTTGAACCCAGACCGAACTGATGTCAAATTAATTTGCAATCCCGCGGGATATAAAGGTCTCCAGCCGATTGTATAGTGTGAATGACGAGGTCTGCAGTTACAAAGTTATATATAAGGAAAAATTAAAAACATGTTACAAAACAAGGGTTCGGGTAATTCTCAAACAGCCTATTCTTCTTATTTTATTGTTGCAGTTTCACTCTTTATAACATGCCTAATTACCGCCAATATTACGGCAGTCAAGTTAATCAGTGTCTTTGGTTTGATTATGCCGGCGGCAATAATTATCTTTCCAATCAGCTACATCTTAGGTGATGTATTCACAGAGGTTTATGGCTACAGACAGACCAGAAGGATTATCTGGCTGGGCTTTTTCTGCAACCTCTTTTTAGTGGTTGTAGTATATATTGGTCTAATAATACCGGCTGCATCATTTTGGGACGGTCAGGCATCATATGAACGCATCCTTGGTTACACTCCCCGCATTCTTGCCGCCTCATTCCTGGCATACCTAACCGGTGAATTTTCCAACTCGTTTGTCCTTGCAAAGATTAAAATAGCAACAAGAGGGAAATGGCTTTGGGTAAGAACTATAACATCAACTCTAATTGGGCAGGGTCTGGATTCCCTCATTTTTATTACTCTATCATTTGTCGGGACCATGCCGGTGGAAGCATTGCTTTTAGCTATACTTACGCAGTGGATTGTGAAATCCCTTTATGAGGCTATGCTAACACCGATAACCTATAAGGTAGTTAATTTTCTGAAGATCCATGAAGGGCTTGATGCATATGATTATGATACTGATTTTAGCCCTCTAACATTTTCCAGGCA
>JAYEMW010000160.1:0-3675 GCA_034718555.1 Thermodesulfobacteriota bacterium | reverse complement strand
GTCAAGAAAAAAATGAATCTTTTTTTGATAAAGAAAATAAATGGGGGGATGACCTGATTTGGTCTGTAATTATAATGACTTGGTGTGATTGTTGTAAGGATTATTCCACATTAATTCCGGTTGAGCCTAAAATTACCTCTTATATAAAAAAACCAAAAAGGAGGTGAGGAAACAGGGCGGAGGCTTATTGGTCTGAAAATAAATAATGGGAAATTCTTCCCGAAAAAAAGAAGGAGGTACAATATGCGTACTATAAAAAAATTTAGTTTTTTGGCGGTGTTAGTTTTGTCCTTATCTCTGGTGATGGGAGGCCAATTAATGGCTGCACAGACGTGGAAAATAGCCCATGTCACAGTGCCGGAGCCTGATAATTCCTATCACGCAACATGCCTGAAATTTAAAGAGCTGGTTGAAAAGGGGACCAATGGAAGGATCAAAATCCAGATATTTCCCCAAAGACAGCTGGGGAATGACCGAGAAATCCTTGAAGGAGTACAAACTGGCCTAATTGATATGTCGGCCTCCACCCTGGGTCCGGCGAGTGCATTTGGTGTAAAAGTGGTTGATCTTTTGGAGCTTCCTTTTCTGTACAAAAACTCCAAACACTTGGATGCAACCCTTGACGGTCCTGTTGGTAAAGAACTCCTTGGCAAGTTCGAAAAAGCAGATTTCAAAGCATTGGCCTTTTTTGACGATGGTATTGCTAATTATACATGCTCCAAACGTCAACTGCATAGCGCGAAGGACTTCAAAGGTTTACAGATGAGGACCATGGAAGCACCTATTAAAATTGCCACAATGAAGGCATTAGGTGGCAATCCTGTTCCTATTGCTTATGGAGAGTTGTATACAGCTCTTCAAACCGGAGTTGTGGACGGTCAATCGAATGCTCATTGGGTAACCACGGCGAGAAGCCTGTGGGAGGTCCAGAAATATGTTTCGTGTACTCAACATTGTTGGGGAGGAGCCCTCCTATTAGTAAACCTAAAGAAGTTTAATTCTCTGTCTCCTAATGATCAGAAGCTCTTTCTTGATGCGGGTTTGGAAGCATGTCAATATGGAAGACAGATGGGTAGAGCTGCGGAGGATAGACATGTTCAAAATGCTATCAAACATGGAATGATTGTGGATTTCAACCCGGATACGGATTCTATGAGAAAGGCTACTGAGTCGGTGCATGAGGACATTTACAAGGAACATCCTGACTGGAAACCAATTATTGAAAAAATTAAACAGGAAGGCAAAAATTTTTGATTGAAAAAAAGCAGGATTTATGGGGTAAAAAAATGGAGGCGCCAAGAATGAGAATTACTTTTGCAGAGAAAATCCATCTTTTGAGAGATTGGTTTCGGCATGTTATTGATCATTTAGATGGTATTATTCGAGTTGTATTATGGATAGGGATCAGCTTAATTATGTTTACAGTTGTTTTCCATGTCGTCGGACGCTATTTTTTTGGGAAAACCTATATGGGTTCTATGGAATTGGTCAGATACACAACGATCTGGGTTTCTCTACTTGGCGCTTCTGTTGCCTTCGGGTCTGGAGAGCATGTCGGCATAACTTCTCTTCAAAATGCGCTGTCAAAACAGAGTTGGTTTTGGATTAGTATACTGGGGAATTTGCTGCTTTGTGTCTTCTTAGTTGCTATGGCGATTGGTGGTGTGGAAATTACTCTTCGAAACTTGCATCAGACTTCACTGGGCTTGCAGATTCCCATGTTTTACCCTTATCTTGCTATCCCAGTCGGAGCCCTGTTTATGCTGCTGTATGTATTGCTGAATATTCTTAATTCAATTATTTCCAAGATTCCCTCCTTGCAGCAATTATCCAATGCACAGAAAGGAGGTAAGAAATGATATATCTATTATTCATTTTCTTTATTCTTTTTGCCTTCTGCGGCATTCCTATTGCTTATGCTCTTGGTGTATCTTCTCTGGCATATATTCTTTACAAAGGAATTTCGCTTGTTCTGGTTGCTCAAAAAATGTTCACTGGAATGGATGCTTTCCTTCTAACAGCAATTCCCCTTTTCATCCTAGCAGGAAACTTGATGAATGCCTCGAAATTGACCGAGGAGTTAATCGAATTTTGCAAGATATTTGTTGGCCGAATTCGCGGTGGATTGGCCCATGTAAATGTAATTATCTCTATGATATTTGCAGGTATGACAGGAGCGGGAGTATCGGATACAGCAGCAGTTGGCTCCATCATGATTCCAGGAATGGTAAAAGATGGCTATAAGAAAGATTTTACTACCGCTGTAACAGTGATTTCTTCAACCATTGGCCCAGTCATTCCCCCCAGTATTCCTTTTATTGTTTACGGGGCAATAACTGGAATTTCTATAGGAGCACTATTTTTGGCAGGTTTTGTTCCAGGGATTCTCCTTGGGGTCTCGCAAATGGCTATTATCTTTGCAAAATCCAAAAGGGAAAAATTACCTCGAATCGAGAAACAAATCTCTTTTCAAAAAATGGCCAAAATCACCAAAGATGCTATCCTTGCTCTCATGATGCCTGTGATTATTTTAGGAGGAATCGTAGGAGGTTTTACTACCCCGACAGAGGCAGCCGGAATTGCTGCCTTTTATGCTTTTATTATTGGGGTTTTTGTTCGTCGGACTATATCAATCAAGGTACTTAAATCTGTACTGATTCAAAGTGGAATCACTACAGGGTCTGTTATGATATTACTGGGAACAGCAGCTATTTTCTCCTTCATCTTGACTATAGAGATGTTTCCCCAGACGGTTGCTACAGCAATTTTGTCAATTACTCAGAATAAAATTGTAATCCTGTTGTTAATTAATGCAGTTCTTCTTATTATCGGAATGTTTCTTGATGTTGTTCCTGCATTACTTGTTATGGTTCCCATTTTTCTTCCTCTTGTAGAAAAGGTCGGAGTTGATCCACTCCATTTTGGAGTAATCTGTGTTTTGAATTTAGTTATCGGGCTGGCAACCCCACCGGTGGGCATGTGTTTATTCATAGGGGCAAACATTTCAAATCTTTCCATTGAGAAGGTTTCTAAAGCTCTTATCCCCTTTCTTGCGGCTGTAATGCTTGTCTTGCTAATTGTAACTTACTGGGAGGGTTCTATTTTGTGGATTCCCAAAATTTTCGGTCTACTTTAAGAAAGACAAGATGCATTGCATTAACATCTAAATAGACAAGAGCAAAAGATAAACGGATATGGATTCTTCTAACTGAAGAGAGACTAATAATGAAAATATCCCAAATGATTACCGCAGTAGATTCCCATACAGGAGGGGAACCGACCCGGGTAGTGACTGGCGGTATTCCTCATATCCCGAAATGATATGCAGGAAAAGAAAAAATGGATGTCAACAAACCTTGATTTTGTTCGCAAAATGTTGCTGTGGGAACCGAGGGGACATCGAGACATATTTGGAGCGATAATCACAGAGCCTACTTCAGACGATGCAGATTCAGGGGTCATCTTTATGGATAGTGGTGGCTACTTAAATATGTGTGGGCATGGTTCAATAGGAGTAGTAACTGTCCTTGTGGAAACAGGGATGATAAGGTGTGAAAATTCAACTAAGAAACAACTAAAAGAGATAATTTTAGATAGCCCTGCCGGTAAAATTTTCGCCAGGGCAAAGATAGAAAATGGGAAGGTGACGGATGTAGCTATCAGAAATGTTCCTTC
>JAYEMW010000159.1:0-3692 GCA_034718555.1 Thermodesulfobacteriota bacterium | reverse complement strand
GGATTATCAAGTTTCGGAAGATAATATTATTACAATTATTGAATTGGGGGAATGCAACGGCATAACGCGGAAAAACATGTTAAGCCGGGCTTTAAAATCCCGCAGATGGTATGAAATTAAAAAAATCCTGTCACCCGAATTGCTGAAAGAGGCTTTATCTGAGGATGTTCTCAAAACCCTCTTTCCAAAATCCTTATCTCTTAAATATAATTATGTCAAAAAATTATTTTATCAATAATTTATATCCTTTTCAGGATTCGGTCCTCAAACTTATTATGAAGGTTGATAATACATTTTACCTGACAGGAGGTACTGCACTTGGAAGATATTACCTTAAACACAGGTATTCCGACGATCTGGACCTTTTTGTAAACAGGGAAAATAATTTTAAACAATTAGCAAATAAAATCATTTCGGAATTACAGAATCATTTCTCTGAGGTTGAAATAGTTTTGTTAAGTGAAGATTTTGCACGGATTTTTGTCCATAATGAAGAATATCCTCTGAAAATTGAATTTGTGAATGATGTATTATTTCATTCAGGGGGAATACAATCTGCTAATTTCTTTCATAGAATTGACTCGTGGGAAAATATCTTGAGCAATAAAATATGTTCTCTGTCCCGTGACGAAGCAAAGGATATTGCTGATTTGATTTTCCTTTCGATGAAATATGCTTTTACATGGGAAACGATGATAAACTATGCCCGGCAGAAAGATACATGGGTAAATGAAATTGAAGTTTCACAATTGGTTTATAACTTTGATACGCAAAGATTAGCCATTATCAACTGGATAAAAGAGCCGGAATATGAAAACATGCAAGATGTTTGTAAAATAATTGCAAAGGATATAATTGACGGTGGAAAAAATTCCCTAATTAAACCCCCATCTAAATCTTAAATGAAACAAAAATTTACAAATTCATATTCATCTATTTTTTGACAGGATAATATTCCGGCTCATGGATTCTGTCTTTGGCTATTGAACCTTTGAACCTTTATCCGCAAACATGCATTCAAACAACCACTAAACGAGAAAACCAATGCAGTCACACCGGTTACTTTTTATCTTTATCCGATGGTTTGGTTGCTGTAATAAGATGGTGAGAAAACAGTTTTTTGGCAACCCTTAAAACATCATCTGCTGTTACTTTTTTAATTAGTGAGGGGTAAACACTGTCGTAATTGCTGCCCAACCCTATAATCTCATTCAGGGCCGCATTTGAGCCCTGGGCGGCAATGGTTTGAAGGCCAAGCTCATTCATGGTTATGCACATATTTTTTGCCCTATTTAGGGTTTGAATATCCACTTCTTTGCTTTTAATCAGGCCTATTTTTTCAAGAATGGTTTTAAGCACTTTATCATAGTTTTCTATGGTTGTTTGCGCTATAACGCCGAAATACCCTCCATCAACGCCAAAGGCCGGGTATGCGTGCACATAGTAGACAAGGCTTTTTTCTCCTCCTCTCAACCCATCATGGAGCCACCCGCTTGGGTATCCTATGCCGGAGATAATAGCATCAAGAACATTCACGACAGGAACATCTTTATCTGTAATTGTCATACCATTAAACCCCACAAAGACCGCACATGATGATTTTTCATTAATAACCTCAAATTGCTCATCATTGTGAATATTATGTATCTCTTGTTCTATGGAAGGTTTTTGCAATGTAGAGGGTCTAAAATCATTAAAGGCCTCTTTTACCTTTTCTGCGACATTAACTGGGTCTATATCACCAAATATACCGAGCACTGAATTACTGGGCATAATAATAGATTTATAGAAATTGCTGCAATCCTCCCTTGTAAGGCCTTGAACTGATTCTGCCGTGCCTATGGTATCATTTTCATAAGGATGATTGCGGTAGTAATGCCTTTTAAATATCCTTGTAACCTCATGTGTCCATTCTTCATCAATCCTCTTAATAGACAGAATAGTGTCCTTCCTTTGTTTTTCTATCTCAGGGTCTGGAAAGGATGGATTTAATATTACATCTGCAAGGACATCTAAGGCAGTGTCAAAATGCTCCTTTAAAACAGAGACTGAGACAGAGACAGTATTGTGGCCGGAACTCGAACTTATCGATCCGCCAATATCTTCAAGCGCCCTTGCAATCTCAAATTTGGAGCGATTTTTCGTCCCTTTTGTTAGAAGGGACGCCATAAAACGAGAAAGTCCTTCTTTTTTGGAAGGTTCATAACGAAGACCGCCCTTAGCTATAAAGTTAAATGAAACTATAGGGGCGGCATTGTTTTTCTTTATAAGGAGTTTCATCTGATTTGGGAGCATTACCTCTTTGGTCTTTGTCCGGCATGTAGATGGTTCGGCGAAAGTTTTTTGATTATTGGATACAGCTTGGTCGGGCTTGATAACTGCAAGGGTCAATGCATCTTTCTTGAAATATTTCCTGGCCACCTTCCTAATGTCTTCATCGTTTACCTCCTTGATCCTTGAAACGTATGATTCGCCAAAGTAGGGATCTCCTGTAGCAGCCCAATCCGTTGCCAGTTGCCTGGCCTGGCTTTGTGCGGACTCCTGGGAAAAGACATAATCTGCAATGACCTTGTTTTTCGCCCTTTGCAGGGATTCTTTGCTTATTAGATTATTTTTCACATCTGACAATTCCTCCCAGATTGCCTCAATTGCATCAGAAAGGTTCTCATGGGAGAGACTCATGTTTATAAAAAACTGACCTTTAACAAAAGTTGGTGTCCAGCTACCGGCATGAATTGAAAGTGCAAGGCCCTTTTTATCCCGTATTTCCTGGTATAATCTTGAAGTTCTACCATCACCCATGACAATAGCCAGTACATCAAGGGCGTACAGGTCCGGGTCAGTCAATTTGATGGTTCGAAAACCCATTTCTACACGGGTAAGTCTTGCTATGGAAAGGCTTTTTTCCACATGCCTGTAGCTTAACTGCCTTGGTTCCTCGGGAAGAACATAGGATAGATTCTCTGATCTTTTGATCTCCCCGGCTACACTGATTATTTCTTTTAGCGCCTTTACGCGGTCTATGTCTCCAGCTATGGTTACTATTAAATTTTCAGGTGTATACCATTGGCGATAATGATTTATCAGGTCGTCCCTGTCCATTTTTAAAAATATGTCTCTCTCGCCGATTACAGGAAATCTGACTGGATGTTTGAGGTATGCGGTTTTCATAAACAGAGACCAAAGCTGCCTGCCCGGGTTGTTTTCACCGAGCTGAAATTCCTGGAGAATTACCGGTTTTTCCCTCTGGTATTCCGTTTTATTGAATTGACAGTCTGTAACATAAGACAAGAGAAGGTTTATGGCCTCATTAAAGTGCTCTCCAGTAGTGTTGATAAAGTATGCAGTCCGTTCATAGCTTGTATATGCATTTGTTGCACCGCCCAGGGCCTGTACCCTCTTTTTGATCTCCGACTCGGTGTAGGTGGATGTAGTTCCTCCTGAAACAACGTGTTCCAGATAATGAGAAAGCCCTGCACCTGTCTTTTGTCCTTCATATATTGATCCTGTTTTTACCAAGACCTGGCAAGAAACTACCTTTGATGAATGAGATTCCCTGATTAAGACAGTCATGCCATTTTTTAGTATAACAAAGAGGTCATTTTTCTTTGAAGGAATTATCCTGTCCACCAATGGATTTTTGGAAATTTCACCTTCCTTATGAAATGAAATTTCAGGGCTTTTTCCTGCAT
>JAYEMW010000158.1:0-3696 GCA_034718555.1 Thermodesulfobacteriota bacterium | reverse complement strand
GAACTTAATAGCCAAGGAAAGGCTGATAGAGCTTTATTACGATTCAGGCTATGATGAACTTGCAGAGAAATATATTAATGAAATAAAAAAAATAATAAAACCTGGTGACGTAGGAAGAAAGAGGTTGGGCCTTATATATCTTAGACACGAGAAATTCAATGAATCTATATCGGAATTCAAATTAATATTGTCTGTACGACCGGATGACCAAGAGGCCCGATATTATTTAGGGGCGGCCATGGAGGAGAGTGGAGATTTAGAAAATGCCTATAAAAATTTTGATTCCATAAAATTAGATAGTGAAAAATCAATAAACGCCAGGATGCATATGGCCTATATTTTAGAAAAACAAGAAAAATCCGGTCAAGCAATAACCATTCTCAAAGAAACAATAAACCAAAAAAGGGATAAGCACGAGCTTTATTTAATGCTCGAATCATTATATGAAAAAAAGGAGGATTATCTCAGCGCTAAAGATACGTTGGAGGATGGCTTGAAGCATAATGAAAACAATGTAGACCTTCTCTTTAGGCTTGGGGTTGTATTGGATAAATTGGATGAAAATGAAGAATGTATAAAATACATGGATATGGTTATAAAGATAGAGCCTAACCATGCAGAGGCCCTTAACTATATTGGTTATACCTATGCCGACAAAGGAATCCACCTTGATAGGGCACAAGAATTAATTGAAAAGGCGATAAAAAACAGGCCCAATGCCGGCTTCATAATCGATAGTCTTGGCTGGTTATATTTTAAGAAAGGATACTATAATAAGGCAATTATGGAATTAAAAAAGGCTATGAAATTGACGCCTGAAGATGCATCTATTAGCGAACATTTAGGTGATGTTTATTTTAAAATCAGTGATTTCATGAATGCCTTAAAGATTTACAAGAGCACACTTTCTTTAAAGAATGCAGAAAAAGATAGGATAAATAAAAAAATTAAGGACACTGAAAAACAACTTAATGGTGATAACCCTTGATTCCTGATAAAAAATGGAACAATCTTATATTATATCTGATCATTTTTATCGTAACCCTGCCCATTGGATGCTCTTCGCTCAGGCAACCACCTAAAACTAAACCCTTGCTTCAGGAAGATGCTTCCCAGCTCGTATTTTCCCTAAAAGAACAAAATAAAAAGATAGACAGCTTTCAGGGAATTGGGAAGATAAGCTTTGAAGGCGAGGAAGGTGAACTGGAATCCAATTTGTTTATTGTTGGTAAAAGGCCATTTAAGACACGGATTGAGATTACTCATATTTGGGGAAAGCCACTCTTTCATATAGTAATTAATGGAAGAGATATTTCAGTACTTTCTCTAACGGAAAAAAAATTCTTCCGGGGTCACGGAGGCTCTCTAAATATTGATCAACTCTTCCTGCTGGACCTTGATCCTCAATCTATCTGGAATATATTAGCTGGTAGAGCACCTGTATTGGACGGGGCAGAGAGGGCAATCAGGTTTGAACCGAACGAAATTGCCCTTTTAAACAGCAACAGTGAGGTTATAGAAATAATTCGTTTTTCCTCTAACCCTGTTCTCCCAAAATCTGTTTATTTCCCAATGAAAGAGATTACAATAACTTTATCTAAATCCAGGAAGATGACTTTCGGGTATTCACCATTAAAGATTGAGATAATAGAAGAAAAAAGGAATAGGCTGGTAAAAATAGAATATAAAAATTTTGAGGTAAACAGGCCGGTCCCTGATGAAATTTTTGCCCTTAAGCCGCTGCCTGGCTTTAAGATTATTGATATTGATAATCCTGGAAAAGCTCCTTAAGATATTGAATCTAATGGATTTCGGCTTTCGCCTGCCTATGCGTCGCACGTACACAGGCCGGAATGATGGAAAAGAGAATTTTTTGACTTTTTATGAGTCCATTATAGTTTACGAGCGTGCTCTTTTAATTTTTTTCTTATGAAAATATAACACCCGATTACCAATATAAGCCCAACAATAAATATAATATTATTATTGCAGGCAATACCATATGCAATCATTGTAATGCTAAACAGGCATAAAACAATTATAAGATAATTTTTTTGGTCCTTTCCCATTTTAAGTGGGTAAATTCCCCTCCCTTGATGGGAGTTTCTCCCTTTCTTTCCCATCCTTTTAACCTGTGAACGCTCACTTCAGACCTCGTCATTCTCATTATACAAATTACTGTAGATCTATATATCCCGCGGGATTGCAAATTAATTTGACATCAGCTCGGTCTGGGTTCAGGGTTTCCCGCTGAAAGCGGGATTCAAAGTTCAGGGTTAACTGCTTCGCGATGTTTCTTTTAGTTATTGATTCCATTGGTTTAAGGCAAAGGGAGCTCAACCTCTGAACCTCTTAATCCCGCTTTCAGCGGTGAACCTTTTAACCCAACTCCTGGGTTGTAAATAGAGGTTTGTGTCCAAAATATTACATCATTATACGCTATAAATTACGAGGTCTGTACTCATAGTTTTATGGCAACAGGCTCTGGTTTGCATGAGACCTCCCCGGCATCATAGATATTGGTTAAGAATACGCCTGATAATACTATCATCCCACCTAAACCCTGTATGATATTCAGAGTTTCTCCTAACAGGAACCAGGCGCTTATTGCAGTGACAACTGGAATACCATTGATGAAAACCGCTGCCTTGGTAGCAGGCACTTTAGTCAGGGCATAATTATAACATAAAAATCCACCAACTGTTGCAAACAGAGCCAAGTAAGCGAGGGCCCACAGTGATTGGATACTGATATTCGACCAAAGCATATCCGGTAACTCCCAAATAAATGCCGGTATATACAGTAATGCTGCATAGATTATCTGCATGCTTGTAAACTCAAATGCTGAATGCTTTTTACCCAGATGCCTTGCAGAGACTATATAGAGGGACGCTGAAATCACGGCCCCAAAAACATAAAGGTCACCTAAAAAACTCCCGCCAAATCCCCAATTATTCTTTAAATCTACACTTATTAAAACCAAGATTCCTGCAATTGATACAGCCATGCCCAGGAGATTCATAGCGCTGCTGCGCTCTCTCAAAAGGAAGGTAGCAAATATCATAACTACTACTGGTATTGTTGCAATAATCAAGGCCACCTTTGGGGCTGAGGTATGCTGCAAGCCAATTGTTTCAAAGACAAAGTAAAGGCCTGGTTCAAAAATGGCCATTAAAAAAATCTTCATATGATCTTTTGCCGTAAACCGAGGGAAACCCCTAATTAGTATGAAGGCCAAAAATATGCAAGATGCCAGGGCAAAACGGATAAATATAAGGGTAAATGTAGGGAAGCTTTCCAGCGCGAGCTTAGTGGCCACAAATGAAAGGCCCCAGAATAGCATGGCGAAACTTAAGGCCATATATGCTTCTAATTTACTACCTTTGCTCAACTTAGTGTTTCCTTTTTATCTTACTGCCTGGAAAATGTTAGAGGGCTGAAATTAGTATCATAATCATATGCATCAACCCCTTCATGGATTTTCAGAAAATTAACCACCTTATAGGTTATCGGCGTTACCATGGCCTCATAAAGGAATTTCACAATCCACTGCGTAAGTATAGCTAAAAACAATGCTTCCACCGGCATGGTCCCGACAAATGATAGAGTAATAAAAATGAGGGAATCCAGACCCTGCCCAATTAGAGTTGATGTTATAGTTCTTACCCAAAGCCATTTCCCTCTTGTTGCTATTTT
>JAYEMW010000157.1:0-3715 GCA_034718555.1 Thermodesulfobacteriota bacterium | reverse complement strand
AAAGTCCTATTGCGATTGGATTAAACGATATGTATTTTTTCATCATATGATATCCCGCGATGATTTGAAAAACAATATCAGCAAAGAATATCATGAGAATATCATGTGTCGAGATATCATGTGTCAGGTCTTGAGATATCATGGAGATATCATGTGTCAGATCGTGACATTTGACATAAGACTTTCAACTATCTTTGCCAGTTTCTTATCCTTTGCCAACTCCTGTTCCAATATGGCCGCAGCCTTACTTAGAAGATATAGTATCAAACCTGCACAGTTGACAAAAGAACATTAACCAAGGTTTGCAACATAAAGCAAAACCGGAATTGCAGGTGAGATTGAATATATAGCAGCGGTGTAGTTGAATGGAAATAGAGAAAATTGAAAAACAATTTATTGCAGGATAATCAGGAGAAACTCAAGCCTAAGAGTTGGCAAAATTTTAAGAGAAGATTAAACTCTAAGAAAAATTTTAAAATTATAGTAAAGATACAAATAACTTTGTCAAATGTGTAGGCCTGGAACCTGTTTTTTTAAAAGCTTTGTCTAAACGGCCAGACATAGATGATATAGAAAAAATCGTTGATTTACTTTTGGAAATTAAGGGATATTGGAAAGAGGTTTACTATTAGTGAATAAGGTGTAAGTCAAGCCAGCCGGCGAATGAAAATAAAGGCTGAAAAAGAGAATTCATTAAGGCGGAATATTAAATCAATTGAGAATAAAATCCATTTGTCCGATGTGTAGGTGACCCCGTTGTTTTTGTTTTTATGACCCCGTTGTTTTTTCAGAATTGGCAGAAAATTCATTTTGACTGTGTTGAAAATACAATTTTTCAATCATTATCAGTGATTTTAAGTAGCTTCAGCAGATTATTGTCCCTCCAGTTTTTAATTTCTTCTATGTTTTTCCTGTTGATAACTTCCATCTCTTTGACTCCTTGTATCACCGCTTTTGCTGTAGACGAAGGAACAGCGGTCCATGTTGCCATAGTCTGCCATCGGTTCCGGTATGATTGATCATAATTCTTTAAAAAATTCTCGATACCGTTTCCAGCTAAATGCGCGCGTAAAAGTGGTCCGATAAAAGGATCGCGAAGACCTATCCCTTTACAAAAGGCTTTATCCACGTCTTCAGCGCTTGCTACACCAGTCGCGACAAGATCAAATGCCTCACGCATTAACGCGGCTTGTAGCCTGTTTATAATATAGCCAGGCACCTCTTTTTTGAGTAGCACCGGTGTCTTTCCCAGCTTCTCCATCAGTTTATAAGCTGCCGTAACCGTTTTTGGAGAAGTTAAATCTCCGCCAACGATTTCGACAAGCGGAATCAAATAAACAGGTAGAACAGGGTGTACGAGGACACAACGACTAGGATTAGCTGTTGCTTTCTGAATTTCGGTCATTAACAAACCGGAAGTACTGCTGGCTAAAATAGTATGATCAGGAACCGCCGCGTTGATTTCTTTAAAAATCTGCTTTTTAAGAGTTAGGTCATCAGGAATAGATTCCTGTACATAGTCAGCCTGACTAACAGCCTCCGCAAGGTTTGTGTTGGTTTTTATTCGTTTAATTGCCGCATCCGCTTCTCCGGCATCTATCAAGCCGTTTTTCTCAAGAAGTATCAAGTTAGACTTGATTTGCTGAACCGAATCTTCAAGGAAAGCTTTATCAATGTCTTGTAGTATTAACTGATAGCCCTTCGCGGAAAACAATGTAGCCCACCCTTGACCGATCAGCCCGGCTCCCACACAAGTAATATTTGAAATATCCATCTTTTTTTCTCTTGTTTGCGTTATTTAAAAGAGTTTTTCCGGACATCTATAACAAGATAATATGATATTCTTAACTGAAAGCTTAAAACTTGTCAATATACATCAATGTGGCCCGCAAAAAATGAAAAGTTAGCAGGCATAAATATGCTCTCGGATTAGTTTTAAAAGATATTAGTCAAAAAGCGATGGTATTAAGAAAGAAAAGTGCCGAATCGGGTAGCCGGGGGTCTTAATCCCCCATCCCCCACACCATCCCTCGTGCGGGTCTGCAATATAATACGGCCTCCTATTACCTTTTGTTTAAAGATATAATAAGAAGAAAGATTATGTCAAGACCATTGACAATAGAGCATCCCGGTGCCTGGTACCATGTAATGAATCGAGGTAGTCGAAGACAAGAGATCTTTACTGAAACAAATGGCTATAGACTGTTTATTTAAATACTGAAGGAATCGGCAGAGCTCTTTAATATAAAAATAGCCGCATACTGTTTGATGCCATCTTCTCTTCCAGACTCCCAATGGAAACCTATCAAGGTTAATGCGTCAAATAAATGAAATCTATACTCAGCGATTTAACCGTGCTCATAAATAGATAATATGAAACGGGTTGACCGAAATATAGTTTTCAAGTTTTGGCCTTAAATCTTCAAGGCTTTGAAATTGCGTTGTTTTTTAATCCAAAATCCGCAATCCCTGCCCGACGGAGAGCAGGCGGGCAAAATCTAAAATCGTGCCTGAACTGTCTTTTTGTTCAGGCACTGCTATGAGCTGAGTAAAACATTAATCAAAAGTCAACATAATGACCCCATTTTCTCACATGATAGACCTTTATTTTGTCATTTGTGCTTACCACGCTTAGCAACTTTATCCGCATATGAGTTTTCAGGGCAACCCAATAAACGAAGCCTTTTATCCACTAAAACAGCAAATTTCGATCGCTCCAAGAAAGATTCTATCGTCTGGTATGCTTCGACGAAAGGCCTATCATGGTCCATTTCTCCGTGCCAACATGCTTCAAGTACATGAGCAGATTCGTGAATTAGTATTTCAAAAACCTTCTTGCGAGAACAACAGTCGAGATCTTTTGGTGTCCACTCCTCATAAGGTTTAGTCATGCAACCCTGTAAAAAGTAGACTCGGACTTCCTGAGGAATCCCGAAGGCGTGTCTGGCAAGCCCTCTAGTCAAAATCTTTTTTCTGACTGGCAAGTAAACTGGCAATCTGGGCATTTTGTGTTCATTTCGAATAAAATCGTAAATGCCTTGTAATTCGGTCCTTTCTTGGTTTCGCAGCCGTTTCAAATTTGGGTCATTTTTCAATACGTTAGAGAATTCCTCAAGCGTTTGTTTCTCCAGTCGCAAATCATTAACCGCTTTTCTAAAAGCTTCGTAATTTTCCAGTTGATTATTCATAATCCTCAAATTTTATGCTAACCTACATCTTTATTGGACTAACGGGCTGCTCAGGGGCGGCGCGTTTTTTGCCGTCCCCTGCAGCAGCAAGGTTATGATACACTTGGATATTTATCAGTGGGCATCCGGTTTATAGGGCTTGGCGCACTCCTTGCATCGCCCATCCGGCCCGATGATTCCTATGCAATTGCCATCACTACATAACACCCTATTTTCAAAACTGTCTTCGTTTCTGATTTCCGCTACCTTCCGGGCTACTTCGTTGGGGTCAAACTTCTCGCCACAAAATCGGCACCTTATCGCTTCAAGCTTAATCGTCTCAGCACAAACCGGGCACTTCTTAGTATCCATTATGGGTGATTCACTACCACTTTGGGATTCTTCGTCTGCTGATTTAGGAAAAGAGGGTCAAACCTTAACTATTTACTAAAACTCAAAGCATTTTTTATTTTCTCAAAGCGGAACTTCAAACATGGATCTTTTTCTATTTTCTCCCTTAGCCTCACTTTGTTCCGGCTGAATGCCGA
>JAYEMW010000156.1:0-3751 GCA_034718555.1 Thermodesulfobacteriota bacterium | reverse complement strand
TTAAGTCCCCTTTTCCGATAGGACTTGAAAAACATCAAAAGGCGGCTATATATGCTCTAAGACAGCACCCTGCTCCTTCAAGGATAACCCGGATGTGGAAAACTACCGAGCATTTATGTAAACAACCCATAAATTGGTGTGAAGAAAATCGTGTGAGGTATTTTCCGGTAGGTTTTGACCCCAGTCGTTTTTTGATCCTTATACCTGCAAATCGGGCATGGGAATTACTTCAGGCAATCTACAAATCCTACTTAAATAATGCCGGCAGGGTCAGGCACCTTCTCCCTTTTCACCTCTCTGTGTCTGTTTTTTCCAGGAAGTTCCCCCTTTACATAGGCATTGAGTCCATGCAACGTTTTGCCAACCTCCAGCTTTGCAGACAAGCCCCCGTATTATGGGAATTAAAAGAAAAAGAAAAGAGAGGGGAATTTTATATGCTGCAATGGCGTGATCAACAGGATAGAGAGATAAGCTGGAATATGCCGACAAAAATGCCCAACGGGAGAGAAGAAAGCTTTTTTAGCCAATTTTGGATAGATGGAAATAAATGGCCTGTCAGCGTTGAACAAATAGATAAAGGCAGCAGTGCATTTATCTGGCCTTCCACCTTTGATTATGAAGTCCTCGACTCAAGCACCCGCCGTTACGATATTTGTTTTAGTAAAAGCGGAAATAGACGTCCTCACCTCTTCTGCGGCGAGGAAGGCCCCCGACCATACCCCCTTGAGGAAATTGGCATTTGGGAACAAAGCCCAGATACAAAAGGTTTGAAAAATTTTGAATTCCACCAGATAAGCCGCCTTATGACATTCATAGGTGCACTTCACAGGGAATGGCATGGATTTGAACATGAGTTCAGGCAACAGGCAGCAGACTATTTAGACATATGCCTTGGAAGAAAGACAGACAGGTTAATAGACATGGCTGTTAGCGGCTCATTATTTGACAAGATTGAATGGGACCACTTGATTAGCAAGTAACATAACAGAGGAGGGAAAAAATATGAAACAATCGAAGAAATTTTTCGGTTTAGCGATTGATCCTTTACATATAGGCGCCGGCGGATACCGACTGGGCCGGGTAGATAATACCATTGTAAGAGATCCGGGAACTAACATCCCCAAAATTCCAGGCTCTTCGATCTCAGGTGTCTGCCGAAATTATGCTATTTACGGATTAGATGGGGATGAGAGGACTTCTGCCGAGGAGTGTGCACGACATTCAGATATAAAAATACAAAACAATTGCGGAAAATGCATAATATGTAACACATTTGGATTTGCATCAGGTAGCGATAAAAAAAACCAGATGGGATTGGTCAAATTCTTTGATGCCATGATAGTTGCATTTCCGGTTGCCACCATGAATGGTCCGGTCTGGGTTACTACCTCGGCTTCCCTGGCAGAGTTAGGTCTCAAAAATATAACAGAGCCGGGAGAAGAGGAAATTCACACCTCTTTTGATGTTCCAGGTAAAAAACTAAACCTTGGATGGCTTTACCTTGACGCCAAAGAGAAGGACATATCTCTGCCTGAGCAAATCGGTGATTCTCCACAAATCCAGGAAATAAAAAAGAGATTGGTCATTTGCTCGCAGTATCTTTTCTCAGAGATAATAAACAACAATCTGGAGGTGCGTACCTCTGTATCCATTGATTTTGCGACCGGTGCTGCAAAACCAGGTGCCCTTTTTACGTATGAGGCCATTCCGAGGGGGACCCTGCTCGCATTTGATCTTGCAGTAGATTCATACCGCTGTAATAAAATTCATACAGTTGAAAAGGTTTGGGAAGTTGCTGAATCCGGCCTTAGACTTTTCGAAGTTATGGGTCTCGGTGGTATGAATACGCGGGGATTTGGAAGAATGAAGGTAACAAATCTTTAATGGAGGAAAAGGCCATGTTAAACCTTGAACCTATATGTGCACGGTACGGCCATTGCATGATAAATAAAGTGGAAAGCTTGCAGGATCAGGAAAACACAATTACCAAGGCATTAGGTGTCTTATCGGAAAATGGGCTGTATGCCATGTGCATATTTCTCCTTTCATGCCATAAAAAGGACTATGGCAATCAAGTACTTACAGAACATTTACGGGGCTTGTGGCAAGAAGATGGTATCGAGATTATCCCCCGTGAACTTGAAAGTGACCCTGGGAGGATTCTGCATGCAGTCCAGAAAGTCTCCGAAGAATTACCAAAACTCATCCTGGCGCGTAAAGTAACGGAACAGGCCCTTATATTCGCACGTTACCATGCCAAGGCAGGCGTTCCCAGCATCCCCAAGGAGGGTTAACTATGGAAAAGTGGCAAATGAGTTGTCTGCAAGTGGAACCACGGACACCAATCCATTGTGGTGACCGCCCTACTGGATTTGTAGCAAGTGCCCTCCCTTTTGTACCAGGTCATATCCCTTTAATGGCTTTAGTACCTCACGTTGTAGCTGCATCTGGACTCCCAAATAAATTTGATTCATTCATGACCGCACAGGGTTTTTTGGAGAAACATCTTCGTTTTACACCATTTTTTATTCTTGGTGCTTTTTCCAGAAAACCGCTCGTGCCGTGTAATGAAACTGATATTATGGCTGAAATGGAATCCCATCTCATAGGTTCCAGATACGGTGTGGCCATTGATTACGGTGTAAGAGGCGCTAAAGAAGCACATCTGTTTGAAATTGAGGCAATCAATCCAATTGCACGGGAACGCAGCCAGACAATCTTTGAAGGGTATATGTTTTGGCGTGCAGGTGAACACGACGGTTTGGAAATAGACCAGCAAGGTCTGCTGAATGGCATTGAAATAGGGAAATGGATATCTGATAGCCAATGGGGCGGAGAGCGAAATAAGGGCTATGGCTGCATTAATAAGGTTGGAAAGATAAAAAAAGAAACGATATGGCAAGGAAAAGTAAATCTCGGAAGTAAAAACCCCGTTATTTGCTGGCCAGATGATATACCTGCACCTTTTTATCTGAAGTATGATCAAAACATATCTGCAACCATAGAAGGTAGGTTAAAACCAATGGTTGGTCGCATATTTGATAGGGCGAATGGTTTTGGCCAAAGCTCATCAGAAGCATTGATTGTATGGGATGTTGGCTGGGTTTCACAGAAGCAGTTAAAACTGGAGATAAATACAAAAACAGCAGTTATAGCGGACTGAATGGGTGATGAGCGCACTTCTGACAATCTTCAAAGGTTTTGAAAATAGAAGAATATGGTATAACATATTGGAATTATATATCTTTTAAGAATTATACCCTAATATGGGGAAGCTTTAAAATCTTTGAAGATACTGCTTTTTGCTGATTTGACAGTACAATCTTCAAAAATGCAATATAACCATAAAAATCGTCCACCTGTTTTATCTGTAAAAACAACCGGTTATCGGTCAGCCTAAAAGCAGCTTTTTTGCATACTTTTGAAGATGTAGAGGAATGTAAAAAAACCTGGAGTATCTTCAAAGATTTTGGTATAGCTCATATCTTGTTATTTCAACAGGTTACGGAAGATGACAGTCTCAAATCCTGCAAAGTCGGGTATATGGAGAGGGTGTATCTTCAAAGGTTTTAGAGGAGGTGATATAAAGATTTGAAATATATTATAAAAAGGGCTATTCCAAGTTTTCTTGTTTTCAGGCAAATAACGCTAACTACGTGAAATTACTGTAGTGGAGGCCCGCTCATATGAGATGAGGGTTTTGTGACTTAATTTAACATTAAGCGTGTCTCTGTCAGTTCAACGGAGTGGA
>JAYEMW010000155.1:0-3757 GCA_034718555.1 Thermodesulfobacteriota bacterium | reverse complement strand
CAATTTCTTTTTTATTAAAGGGTTTTTAACCGGTTTTAAAAAGGGGAAAAGAAAAGCATTAGATGGTCTTAAAAACCAATCTTTATGAAATATATTGGATTTAATAGGCTAAGTAGTTCTCCTTATCTATTTTTCTTATTTGATAGATGAATTTTTTTAAAAAACACTCCATTTCCTTAAGATGTTTTTCATCCCATGCCTCAAAAATAATCCTGGGATGATATTTGCGTAAAATTTCTCTTGATCCTTTTATTACATCTATCTCCGCACCTTCAACATCAATCTTTATTAAATCCACCTTTTTTATGTTAAGCTGTGACACAATGGTATCTAATTTTAATGCCTTTGCAACAACCTTTTTCTGCCCTTCATTTCTGTATATTGAATGTAATGTGGTATAATTACCACTAACATAAAGGGGAATTTCTCCATCCTTATTAAAACAAGCTACATTTAGTAAATGGATGTTTTCTAACTTATTGTGCTTGGCATTCTTTTCCAATATTTTAAAATTATTCTCTTCCGGCTCTATTGCTATGACCTCACCCTTATCTCCCAGTCTATTGGCTAACCGAATGGCGTATTTTCCAACATGTGCGCCAATATCAATAAAAATGCCCTCCTTTAAATCAAACTGTCCATGCCTGTTTTTGATATAGCGGTGGCATTTTCTAACAGGTGCATCCTTATCCTGCACTGTATCAGGCTCTACATGAGGTTTAAGCGCATTAACAACATCAAAGGCATTGTTTTCTTTCATCCGGTCTTTTTGCTCCTTTATCCAGGCAGAGGGATTATCAGGAGCACAGGTCTTTGAAGCTGCTGAAAAATAATCACACAGGTGATAGAAGTTTATGAGAAAGGTGGCCTGTGGTCCAAATACCCTGTCTACTTGATCACAGATCCAGGTAGCCCCATCACCACCAACACAATGCACTTTGGTTTGCCCTCCAGTTCCCGAAAGAATCGCACAATGGGCCAACTGATTGCCGGCATCATCCTTATCACCCATAGTTGCACCAAAGACAGGAGCTATGGAGCCTTTTTGCATGGGCAAGGGTCAAACGACCCTCTGTCCAGCGTACTTTTCTGGTTTTGCGTTTGTCTATGGCTTTTCCCTCCTCATCTATTTTATCAAAGGTATCTAATAGGAGCCTGTCCGAGAATAGTAATTTTTTCTCAAATCGAGGAATGCAAAAAAAATTACCGCAGGTATATAGTTGATATTCCGAGGATAATTTTTTTTGCATGACAAAGAGTTGAGGAAAAAGGGCATTCTCGGACAGGCTCCTAGGGATCATTGCACCGTCCACTTCAGTAATCACATAGTCCACTCCCCTGATATCAGGGATATCGGTCTTAAGCTTTTCATTGTCCTTCATGTTTTTTGCATGGCACTCGGTAATTGTTCTAATTGAGCTAACCGGTATAGTAATGCCATAGTGTTCCTTTAGTTTTTCAGAGGCCCTTGAAAATGATGTATCTGCTCCAAAGTCTGTAATTCTACGTTGCAGGGGCAAGGAATAATCCCTTCCCTTGATACCTGCTGAAAGGCAAAATGGGCGCAGGAGATGACCTTTATATAGAAAAGTCCTCTCAAGGATACCTATCTGTCCGAAGGTGGTGTGCCATGAAATTTTTTTTAACATGGTTTTTGATCCTACCCTTATCATGTATCAACTCGGTAACCTTCTCCATTTCCTTTCCCACACCCCAGTCATGCAAGGCCTCTTTACCTAATTGACGCATCTCATCAATTAATAGTTGCTCTGCTTCATCTGCCCTGTCAATACTACCCGCTTTGTCTCCAACGATGTCCAGTATAGCCTCGAACCTTAACCTCAAATATGGGTAGTTTTTTAGTTCTTCATCTAAACTAACTTTCTTTTCAGACATGGGAATTTCCTTTGTGTTATGGTTTCCCATGTTTATTTATATTATGTATTCCTGTTTGTTTACTTTTTTCTTTTCTGAAACTTAAAAAAGTTTTATGTTGGCTCAATCGTTGACTTCTAAGTAAGTACTCAAGTTACTTTTAGATGTGTGGCCGTACTCAGCGGTCTGAAGTCGCTTTTTACGAGAATATTAATCGTTGAATATGGAAACCAACGGTTTTGATTGCACCCGATTTGTGAAGGTATGGAAACAGTCGATTTTTCTGTACAAAACGCCTACAAAATGGCTTAAGGTGATAAGAATACAACCTTTGAACCCTGAACGCATACGTTTTTTCAAAATAAACTAAAACGAGACAACATTAGGAAAATATTTTTTGAGCCCAGTAATTCACATTATAAAATACATTTATGTCATCACACTACCGGTGCGCATGCGTCTTTCGTATATAGCGGCTCGAATATGCTGGCATATTTTTGATATCCGCAGGCGAAAAAAAACCGCTTTGAAAAGGGACAATGGTAAGCGTATCTTATTAGTTGTTAAATACCGTTTAGCTATTTTTTATGCATTGCATCACATTGAATTACTGGCGAATGATCCAAGCCTGAGTTTTTACATAACCTCACCCAAAAAAATGCGCCATATATGTCTTCATGAAATCGGCAAAATGGATATCAAGATTCATTATGTTAACCTGTGGGATGCTATTACCTCCGATTGGAATCTGATTAGTTTTTCTCATCATTGTCTCGGCGCATTCTTTCATCCATCTATTCCAAAAATATATATTGCCCACGGCCTTGAGAACGGAAAAAAGATTGCCGGAGGCGTTGGATATGTTTATGGCTGGAAGGCTATTTTAAAGGATCAAGAAAGCTATTACACAAAGATATTCGCCACCAGTTATGATGAATTCAATATTGCAAAGGCCGATAAACATTACAGGGCATTCACGAACAAGATAGTCGTAACCAGTGAGGCTATGGCACTTAAGTTACTCGAGAAAAATCAAGACAGGGAAAAAATCAGGGAAAATCTGGGAATCAAATCCAATGAGCATAAGGTTGTACTAATCATGTCCACATGGGGAGCAGACTCCCTTTTGTTCAGTATAGGGCCGGCAATTATTAAGCTGGCTACAAAACTAACTGAAAAATATCGTTTTTTTATTTTCGCACATGCGCATAATTTCGAGCATAAAGATACGCTAAGCATCCTTAACCAAATAAAGGCCAAAGGAATCGAAGTGATAGACCCAGGCCCATCATCATGGATTCCTTATGCTGTTGCAGCAGATCTCGCTGTCAGCGATAAGACTTCTTTGTCGCTATATTTTTCGCTGCTGCACAAGCCAATAATCTTCACCCATATCGAAGAAGAAGAATTCGTGGAGGGTACTCCATTTATAAGGCTGTATAATGTTTCTCCGAAACTTTTGGCGCCGGAGGACCTTGAAAGCCAGATTGAGAAATGCCTACAATCTGATTATGCAAGCCCGATCAAACTCTTTGCCGAACAGACATTTCCCAGAATAAACCAAAAAGATCACTTAAAATCGGTAATATATCAATGCATTAAAAATCCCTAAGCATTGAAATGTTCGGCTATATTGGAGTTTATCAATCGGATTACCACATGTTATAATAACCTTTTTCAAGACTACAGGCCGGCACTCTTCGAGGAGAAGTTATCGGGCTTTTTTAACTTATTGATTACTTTCGCTCACCCTGCCAATTCCTCATTTATTATATTTTGGCACATTAAGCACTTTTTTGTATACTTCCCAAGTTTTTTCAGCAATGATAGGCCATGCAAATTTTGCAGCCACAGTCTCAGCATTTGCAGACATGCTCTCAAG
>JAYEMW010000154.1:0-3785 GCA_034718555.1 Thermodesulfobacteriota bacterium | reverse complement strand
CTATCCCCAGAATCCCCTGCTTGAGGGAAATGGCAACGGGATAGGTAATGAGAAAGAAGATAAAGATATCGTGAGAGCACTGAAGATAGGCAATGAAACAAAATCTGCAGGGGATATTCCAGTCATCGGCAGTCTATCCCCTGCCCGGACATTAGATGGGGAAACTTCAGCCTTGATCTATGCAGAAAATGTCATTGATGCGGACGGAATAAGCCGGGTATGGGCGGTAATAACCCCACCTGACTACTCCCCTAATTCTCCTGACAACCCGGTTACAGATCTCCCCATCCTTGATCTTACCTTAAAAGGAGATAATCGATATGAGGGAACCTATAATAATTTTACCAGTGAGGGAACATACACCATAGCCATATTTGCCTCAGATAGAGGAGGGGTGATCTCTCTGCCAAAGGCAACTACAGTGACGGTTTTAAATGGTTATTCAGATGGTGATGTCGCCCCTCTGGGCAGTCGTGACGGAAAGGTCAATGTAGGCTGATGCCCTGGTGGCCCTACGATTTGCCCTGACCCTTGAAACACCCACGCAGGAAGATATTGAGCATGGTGATGTGGCTCCTCTAAATGCTCAAGGACAGCCTAATCCTGATGGAGTGATTAATGTGGGTGATGCCCTGGTGATATTAAGGAAGGCATTGGGGATTATTTGGTTTTAGTCATTAAAAAGCTACATCTCGTCATTCCGGCGAAAGCCGGAATCCATGAGTTATGACCCCTAAATATTTATATATTACCATTTTTTTCTCTCACCCCACCTTCCGAGATATGCACACGGAGTGTGACTGCCTGATCCACATTGTATTCCCTTAGCTCAAGGCGAATTCCCGTAGAAAATAAATACACTTTACCTTTTGACTAACATATGTATATATTTTAGCTATTGTTTGGCAATAAACATTGACATTCGCTGCCTAATAGGGTATCTATATTAAGGAAATGTTAGGCAATAATCAAATGAGGTTTACATGAGTTACATCAAAGGTATCCTTCAGGAAGAACATCAGCGGCTGAAAGCCCTTACCGAAAAGTACAGGGCTGAAATTGAAGCACTTCCCAGGGGAAGCATTTCCTTGAAAAAACGAAATCAATACGAGTATCTGTATCTGGCGTTTCGGCAAAAAGATAAAGTCAGATTCAGATATATAGGCTCTATGGTTTCTGAAAACGCCCAAGCGGTTATAAAAAAGATTAAACTAAGAAAGAAATATGAGGAAAAGATAAAGCAGGTAAAAAAAAATCTGGGGGAAATTGAAAAGGCGCTTTATGGAAGAAAAATATAGGCTTCTATCAATCGTACTAAGAGAACTTCAATCTGCAGGTGTCCTGGATGCCCTTATTCTAGCCGGAAGCTGGTGTCAATATTATTATCGAATACTATTTGACATGGCACCGGAAATTCCTCTTATAAGAACCACAGATATCGATTTCCTTGTACCAAACCCACCGAAGATAGTTAGAAAAGCTAACGTTGGTAAACTGTTGAATAACCTTGGATTTGATAATGATTTTGATTATCACACTGGGCTCGTCAAATATGTACATCCTGATCTTGAAATCCAGTTTTTGACCCCTGCACTTGGGAAAAATAAAAGTACTCCCTATGAAATTAATGAGCTTAACATTAATGCAGAAGGCCTGAGATATTTGATGTTGCTACAAGACTTCATTTTCAAAATGAAACATGAGGGGATTACGATATGGCTTCCTGAACCGGAGGCATTTGTTCTTCAAAAAATACTTACAAGTCAAAAAAGAAAAAACCAAGAGAAAAGCGATAAGGACATATTTGCTGCTCAGAATATAGGTGAATTGTGTTTACGTGATAAAAATCGCAGAATACGCTTGAAATTCATCTTTGATGATTTGCCCAACAAATGGCAGAGAAAGATATTGAATGTCTTAAAAAACGCTTCACCAGATATGTACTTGTGTTTGAAGAATATTCAAAATCAGGCATGAAGAAATGCAGGACAAAAAACGAAATTGGTGTAAGCTGTTAGCTAAATATCCCGATAGCCCAGCATAACAGGCCTTAAATGAGACACAGATGTTCCAAAAAAAGTTAAATATATATTTAATGTTTAGGTGCCTGCCGGAGCTACCCCGGTGAAATAACTTCCAGATCTCACAGGGCTGGCAGGGTAGACAGACCCACACAGATGGACACAGACCATGGTTAAATAACATTGTATTCAACGAACCCTCATGCCCTAAAGCACAACGAAGCATGAAAGAATTTCTCGTCATTCATTACTCATTGAATAAGAAGATAGAATACCTTCTTATCTATTCTCCAGTTTCCAGTTTCTTTCATATAGAAACCATTAAGGTTAAAAGCTTGCCAGACTTAGCAAATACTGGTATTGATATTTTGTGTGTTTTCGTGGCTTTAATAAAGGGTAAGGTGAAATGAAAACAAAAACCAAAAAGTATCCAAATCTTTGGGTAATCCTTGTTTGCTCCTTTGTTGTCCTTTTCTTTTTCCCAGCCTTTGCCTCATCAGAGGAAACCTACAGATTTGAACGGATGTGGCCAGCCCTCCAGCAGCCCTGGTATTTGCTACCAACAGATATAACTGTGGATGAAAACGGGAATGTTTATGTAGCTAATTTCGAATATAATAGCGTAAAAAAGTTTAACTCGGATGGGCATTTTATCACTGAATGGAAAAGCGGCTACAGAGGTAGTTGGTGGCTTCGAGGCTTAGCTGTAGATGGCGCTAAGTGTGTTTATGTGGCTGATGCGTTCAACCACTGCATCCAGAAATTCAGCTTAAGCGGTCAATTCCTTGGAAAATGGGGAGAACAGGGCACAGATAGTCTAAAGTTTCAGGAACCCAGGGGAATAGCATTAGACGGAATAGGAAATCTTTATGTGTCAGATAGTGGTAACCACCGTATCCAGGTGCTTTCCCCGGAAGGAGATTTTGTAAGAAGCTGGGGAAGCCATGGCACTGCCGATGGAAAGTTTGACTTTCCCACAGGGATAACTGTTGACGCACTGGGAAATGTTTATGTGATTGATTGTAATAATAGTCGCGTTCAAAAGTTCACCTCAGATGGGCAATTTATTACTAAATGGGGTAGTTATGGTTCAAGCGCTGGAGAATTCACATTTTATGATGGGCATTTCTGGGCTGAAGGGAGCATTGATGTTGACGGAAGGGGAAACATTTATGTATCCGATTGGGGAAACTACCGTATCCAGAAGTTTACCTTAGATGGTCAGTTTATCACTGAGTGGGGAAGCGCAGGCCCTGGCGATGGTCAATTCGGACAACCCATGGGGGTGGCTACAGATACCAATGGAGATATTTATGTCAGTGATTATAGTAATCTTAGAATACAGAAATTCAGTTCCGAAGGCCAATTTATAGCAAAATGGGGTAGCGCTGGTTCCGGTAACGGGGAATTTAATAGCCCTAAAGGAATAGTTATAGACAGAAGTGGAAATGTCTATGTGGCTGATACTAATAATCTCCGTATCCAGAAGTTCAGCCCAGAAGGGCAGTTTATTACCGATTGGAACAGTAGTTACTTAACAAGGATAGACATAGACAGACACGGAAATATCTACGGGGTGGATTCATGGTCGCAAATAGTCAAGAAGTTCACCTCTGATGGTCAATTCATAACTGATTGGAGCTATAGTTCTAACGTAGAAGGGCGTGGACTTCCCTCAGGAATAGCAGTAGATCAAAGTGAAAATGTATATGTGGTGGATTATGAAGGGCATTGTATCAAAAAATTCACCTCAGATGGGCAGTA
>JAYEMW010000153.1:0-3785 GCA_034718555.1 Thermodesulfobacteriota bacterium | reverse complement strand
CGATACATCCCGCCTGACTGCGTTGTGAAAACTCGGAATATTCCAGATATTCCTGCGTTTCCACGCCTTGTCAGGCGGGCGTCTCAACACCTGAAATTGTGAACTTATTTTTTCGTGAACCCTAAGCGCCTTTGTGGCAAGGAACCTGAGTACGATATGAATTTAACTGGAGAATTCCCCTGATAAAATATCAAGAGTCTTTTCCCTTGCCTTGTGGTAGTCTATTTCTCCATACTCTAAGCTATTGGGACCTGCCTTAGGGGCATCTGTATTTACCGTAACAATATCAATACCCTGTTGTTTGGCTATAAGGCACTGCCTTTGATATGCCTTTTGTCGTGAAATGTTTATTGAAAGTCTGTATATTTGCCAGGGGCTAAAGTTCTTCTTCATAAAATCGTTTGGAGAATTTTTTAGATTGGCCGATTTGATAAGATGGACAATGATCTTATCCGGTTTTATAAGATCAGTTAGGGTTTGAATCGGGGCCTTGTTTACCATTCCTCCATCTACATAGGCATTACCATTTATCATTACTGGTTTGAATAGTATGGGCACAGCTCCTGATGCCTGTATAGCCTTTTTTAAATTCCCTTTAATAAAGGATTCCTCCCCCTGACATGTAAGATTAGTCGCTGTAATTAACAGGGGAACCGGGCAATCTTCAATACGCTTAACAGGAATCCGCTCAAGGAGACGGCCAAACCCTTCCCCCTTGAGATAGCCGTTATATCCTCTAAAAAACTTTAGTCCTGCCTTGATAATAGCAGACAAGGGGTCAGGGTCCCAAAAATCTGATTTTTTGACATTAAACAAAACATTTTTAATGTCATAGTCGCTCATTTCAGATGCCGCCATTGCAGCAATAATGGCGCCGGAGCTTGCCCCGGAGTAACCGGATGGTTTAATTTTAAGCTCTCGAACGGCAGATAGAAATCCTGCGTGGGCAAAAAAGCCAAAAAACCCTGATGAAAACACAACCCCTATCTTAGGCACACTTTTCTTTCTTTTCAAAATTGTCTGCACCCTAACCCGGACAAGCCGGAACCAAAATTTATTTGCCACAAAGTCACCCAGCACTTTCAAAGTGAAAAATACAAGCAAGGAAGTGCTGGGACACAAAGGAAATATCTTAACCGTTCACGGTTCAACGTTTCCCGCTGAAAGCGGGATTCAGGGTTAGGGGAAAGACTGAAATTGGATCCCCGAAATGCTCGTAAAGAATACGGTGTTTGCCATATCATCGCCAAGTACCATGTTCCGGATTTATTGGGATGTAGAAGCGGGCGGTTTTCCCGTACAAAACGCTTACAAAATAACGTATGGTGATGAGAATCAAACCTTTGAACCCTGAACCTTTGAACCCGTGAACGGTTACGAAATATCTTTCGCGTTTTTCTTTAATTGCAGAAATTATTAGAATCTGTTAGACTGGTTAGATAATTCTCTTTGCTAAGACTTTAATAATTTATCTTATTATTTTAACAGAAGGTTTCTCTTTTTAATAGAAAAATATAATATATGAAGAATATTCGAAATTTTAGCATAATAGCGCATATTGACCATGGAAAATCAACCCTTGCGGATCGCCTTATCCAAATGACAGGCACGGTAGATGATCGACATTTCAGAGATCAGATACTGGATAATATGGATATTGAAAGAGAAAGGGGAATTACAATCAAGAGCCAGGCCATTACTATTCCATATACCAACAGCAAAGGCGAAAAATTTGAGCTCAACCTCGTTGATACACCCGGCCATGTAGACTTTTCCTATGAGGTATCCCGGGCCCTTGCATCGTGCGAAGGGGTGCTTCTACTTATTGATGCTTCCCAGGGAGTTGAGGCCCAAACATTAGCCAATCTATATGCTGCGCTTGAGCATGATCTATCCATTATCCCCGTTATCAATAAAATAGATCTCCTTTCTGCAGATATAGAGCGTGTGAAAGGTCAAATTGAATCAGATCTGGGCCTTGACCCGGAAACGGCCATTCTTTGCTCTGCAAAGGAAGGTACAGGCATTGATGATGTTCTGGAGGCTGTAGTTAATCAAATTCCTTCCCCGTCAGGCAATAAGGATGAGCCGCTAAAGGCCTTGATATTTGACGCCCATTACGACCCTTTTCGCGGCACTATTGTAAGCTGCAGAATTTTTTCAGGCCAAATACGTCAAAATGATAGAATCCGCCTTATTTCCAATGGAGCCACATATAAGGTTGAAGAAATCGGGATCTTTCGTCTGAACAGGGAGCCCAAAAAATCGCTTTCCCCAGGTGAAGTAGGTTATATGATTGCAGGAATCAAGACAGTCAGCGATGTTAGAATAGGTGATACAATAACCCTTGATTCTAATCCAGCGTCTGAAGCCCTACCTGGTTTCACAGAGGTTAAGCCTGTTGTCTTTTCCTCTGTTTATCCTGTTTCATCGGAAGACTACTTAGCACTATCCGACGCCCTGGAAAAATACAAGCTCAACGATGCGGCCCTGGTCTTTCAAAAAGACTCTTCAGCAGCGTTAGGCATGGGTTTCCGCTGTGGTTTTCTTGGTTTATTGCACCTGGAAATAGTGCAGGAGCGTCTTTCAAGGGAATTTGATCAGTCTATAATCATGACGGTTCCTACAGTACAGTACCGTTTTCTATTAACCAACGGGGAAACAACCAAAATAGATAACCCCCTTTATTATCCTGACCCTGCCACTATTGAAAAGGCCATGGAGCCTTATATAAAAACCAGTATTTTTATACCGGACCGTTATATGGGGGTTGTAATGCAACTCTGTCTTGAGCGAAGAGGTGTAAATTCCAAGATCAACTATCCTACGCCCGGCAGAATGGAAATTCTATTTGACATGCCCCTGTCAGAGGTTATTTATGATTTTTATGACCAGCTTAAAACTGTTACCCAGGGATACGGCTCGTTTGACTATGAGCTTTTAGACTATAGGGAAAATGATCTTGTGAAGCTGGATATCCTTGTAAACGGGGAAAGGGTCGATGCCCTTTCGCAAATCGTGCATAGAGACAGGGCAAGGTCTCGGGCAGTCCAGGCCTGCGAAAGACTAAAGGAAGAAATCCCGAGACACCTTTTTAAAATCCCCATTCAGGGAGTTGTAGGCGGCACCATTATTTCTCGTTCTACAATATCTCCCTTTAGAAAAGATGTAACAGCCAAATGCTATGGAGGTGATATTTCCAGAAAACGGAAGCTTCTTGAAAAGCAAAAAAAGGGCAAAAAACGGATGAAGATGATTGGTTCTGTCACCATTCCCCAAAATGCCTTTGTTTCACTGTTTAAGGCTGATAATAAGTGAAGACATCTACCTGTGCGGTTAGCATTTAGCAATTAGTCCCGCCAAATATAGGCGGGATTAGCTTTTGGATAAAACTGTCCAATATCCTTTTTACCTCATTGATCTGTTGATTAAGTTCTCTAAAATCTCTCATTTCCAGCCCTTTTTAATGCTAATGGTTAACCGCACAGGCCGAAAGATATCAGAAATTTTTTCGGATTTTGTCAAGTATTCTTTGTGATAAGAATTCATTTCCAAAAACCCCAATGCGGATACTTATTTCAATAAATCTATCAGACTCCTTTTTAAGATTTATTGTCATCTGCTTCCCGCTGACAAGTATAGCTATTAGTCGAGCAGATAGCGCGTCTTTTTCCTTGCTTTTTACAGTAAATTCCATATCGTCCATAGCCTTCTCAGTGGCATCCCATGCCCTGTCTAAGGTGACCTCTTCAGTTGATTTCAACTCTCCCCCAATAAATGCTATG
>JAYEMW010000152.1:0-19175 GCA_034718555.1 Thermodesulfobacteriota bacterium | reverse complement strand
ACTTGTTGGCATAGAAGGAACCCATAGAGGACAACGCCAAATTTTTACATTCTTGCGTTTTTCATATTTATATCGGTAGGCAAAATAGCCCTCCTTTACTTTCCAATCCGGATAATAGGGCTGGGCTGTAACCACATGTACATCATGGCCACGCGAGGACAGCCATTCTGCCATTTCACCATTATATTTGCCAATTCCGGTTAGCTCTGGGGCATAGTTTATGCTATATATTACTATACGCAATGAACACCTTCAATTCTCTTAGCCATCGTCAAATTTCCAGTTTCAAATTTCACTTCTTTTAGTATAACTATTAAATTCCTTCGCCTGTCACTCTCTTGAGGACCTCGAGATATTTTTGCCTTGTAACTTGGATTATATCAGCCGGTAGTTTTGGCGGGGGCGGCTGTTTTTGCCAATCAAGGCCGTTCAGATAATCTCTTAAAAACTGTTTATCAAAACTTTTCTGGGGTCCACCTGGCTTGTATTCGTCGGCTGGCCAGAACCTTGATGAATCAGGGGTCAACACCTCATCAATAAGTATAATTCCGTCATTTACAACGCCAAATTCAAATTTGGTATCCGCAATTATAATGCCATTCTTTCTGCCCAGATCTCTCCCTGTTTCATAAAGCCTTAAACTTGCTTCTTTTATAATTTCTGCTGTTTTTTCATCAGTCAGTTGCACAACATCATCAAAGGAAATATTTTCATCATGTACTCCTGGTGCACCTTTGGTTGATGGTGTAAATATCACCTCCGGTAATTTGGATGATTCTTCCAGCCCTTTAGGCAAAGGCACGCCTGAGATGCTTCCTTTTTTCTTGTATTCAAGCCACCCGGACCCGGAAACATAACCCCTTACAATACATTCCACTGGAAGTGGTTTGGCCTTATGTACAAGCATGCTGCGTCCTATAAGAAATTCTTTGTAGGGCCTGCATTCATTGGGATACTCATCTGGATCTACACTTATTAAATGATTGCCAATAATGGAAGACAGGCTTTCAAACCAGAATTCGGATATCCTGGTTAGGATCTTTCCCTTATCTGGAACAGGATCATCCATCACTACATCAAATGCAGATATACGATCTGTAGCAACTATAAGCAGGTTATTTCCCACATTATAAATGTCCCTAACCTTTCCACGAGTTACCAATTGCAAGGTTTCAAAATTTGTTTCTCTCACTATATGCTCTGTCATAATTATACCCTTTATATGTTAATATAAGTAATGCTACCATTCAGGAGCTATAGCATAAATTATTTTTAAAATCATTATGGACAATTTTATATTTTTTGTATATAAACATCTTACTTTTTTCGTTAGAGCGGATAAATTTCTCTATAAATTCATTGACACAAAAAAACAGTATTGAGGTTTAGAGCATGGTGAAATTAGATTTTAAAAAAGGCAATGGTCTTTTACCGGCCATTGCCCAGGATTATAAAACCGGCAAAGTTTTGATGCTGGCTTATATGAACGAGGATTCCTGGATGCTAACTCTTAAGACTGGGGAGGCACACTATTGGAGCCGCTCCCGTAAAGAAATCTGGCACAAAGGGGAAACATCTGGAAATATACAAATTGTAAAAGAAGTTTTTGTAGACTGTGACTACGACACCATCCTTATCAAAATAGAACAGATAGGCGGGGCCGCGTGTCACCTTGGGTACGAGAGTTGCTTTCATAACAAAATTGATAGCAATGGAGAGAAGTCAATAGTAGGAAAAAAAATTTTTAACCCTGATGAGGTGTATAAAAAATGAACTTACTTAAATTCGGCATACCAAAGGGGAGCTTAGAAAAAGCAACTCTAAGGTTATTTGAAAAATCCGGTTGGA
Organism: Thermodesulfobacteriota bacterium; assembly: GCA_034718555.1. Classification (GTDB taxonomy): domain Bacteria; phylum Desulfobacterota; class DSM-4660; order Desulfatiglandales; family B25-G16; genus M55B121. The sequence continues at coordinate 17,327 of JAYEMW010000152.1, read as the reverse complement.
AGATTTCCACCGCCGCAAGGAGCTATTTTCCTGAAATCAATGATAACGATATAAAATGTTCCCTTTTAAGGGCACAGGAAATGGCTGTTCATGTTGAAAACGGAAACATTGATGCAGGTCTGACCGGGAGAGATTGGACAGAGGAGAATGAATCAGATGTTGTAACAGTTGCTGACCTACTATATTCCAAAAGAAGTCAAAATCCTGCCCGGTGGGTTTTGGCAGTAGCAGGTGATTCTGACATTAAAGAGTTATCCGACCTGAATGGTAAAAAGATCGCAACGGAAATGGTAAATTTCACAAAAAAATATTTCGCTCAAAGGAAAATAGACGTAAATGTTTCATTTTCCTGGGGGACAACTGAGGCAAAGGTTGTAACAGGATTAGTAGATGCCATAGTTGAGGTAACTGAGACAGGCAGTACCATAAGGGCCCATGGCTTGAAGATCATACATGAATTAATGCAATCAAATACTATATTGATCGCAAATAAAAACTCATGGAAAGACCCGTGGAAAAGACGCAAGATTGAGCAGATTGTCTTACTCCTTAATGGTGCATTAAAAGCAGAAAATATGGTAGGTTTAAAGATGAATGTGCCTGAAAAACAATTAGAAGAGATTATAGAGGTACTTCCAAGTATAACCTCGCCAACAGTAGCAAATCTCTTGCAGTCAGATTGGCTCTCTGTTGAGGTAATGATAAACCGAGAAAAAGTAAGAGACTTAATTCCTCAACTTATAGGAAAAGGGGCCAAAGGCATAATTGAATACCCATTGAATAAGGTTATTTAATAATAAGAGAGGAGGAACGTCAAGCGATATGACAGTTTCAAAAAGGGCTAAAGAATTCCGCTCTTTCATCGTCATGGATGTGCTTGAAAAAGCTAATAGCCTTGAGCGAGAGGGAAGAAACATCATTCACCTTGAGATAGGTGAACCGGACTTTGATACTCCCCAATGTATTAGAGATGCTGGGATCCAGGCAATCAAGGCTGGAAAAACACACTATACTCACAGTCTTGGGATTCCTGAGCTGAGAGAAGCCATTTGCAAACATTATATAGAATCTTACGGGGTTCAAATAAATTATGATCAGGTCATAGTAACCTCCGGCACATCACCAGCCATGTTATTAATTTTTTCCGCCCTTTTAGAACCTAAAGAGGAAATTATTCTTTCTGACCCTTGTTATCCTTGTTATCCCAATATAATCAATTATGCCGGTGGAAGGTGTGCATATATAAAAACCAAGGAGGAAGACGGATTTCAATATAGACCGGAAGATATTGCGAGAATTATTTCCCCGGAAACAAAAGGAGTGCTTGTTAATTCTCCGTCAAATCCAACAGGCAATCTTCTTTCCCCTGATAGGATGCAAAGAATAGCTGATCTTGGAACATACATTATTTCTGATGAGATTTATCACGGCCTTGTATATGAAGGTAGAGACCGTTCAATTTTAGAATACACAAATAAGGCCTTTATCTTGAACGGTTTTTCTAAGGCCTACGCAATGACTGGATGGCGACTTGGATATGTAATAGCCCCCCCTGAATTCGTCAGACCCATGCAAAAAATGCAACAGAATTTCTTTATTTCCGCTACAAGTATCTCTCAATGGGCAGGAATAGCCGCCTTAACCAAAGCGCAACCTGATGTTGAAAACATGAAAGCAACTTACAACACAAGAAGGGGCTACATGATTAAAAGGCTTAGAGAGCTCGGGTTTGGGATAAGTGTTGATCCTGCTGGGGCATTTTACATTCTGGCAAAGGCAAAACATATCTCTGCCAACTCTTACGATCTATCATTTGAAATGCTTGAAAAGGCCGGCGTGGCAGTTGCACCTGGAATTGACTTTGGGGGAAATGCCGAAGGGTATCTACGCTTTTCTTATGCTAACTCTCTAAAAAATATCACTGAAGGACTTAACAGGATAGAAAATTTTCTGAAAAATAGGTGAGGATAAACTTATAAAAAGGATCTTTACAAGATCATCATATAATGGACGTCTCCTTATTAAATAGCGCTTTTCGTGCCGAACAATTCCCAGATCCTGAAAGACCGGAAATTGCCTTTGCAGGAAGATCAAATGTAGGAAAATCCTCCCTTATAAATACACTTGTAAATCGTCGGAGCATTGCCAGAACGAGCTCCCAACCAGGCAGGACCAGGTCTATTAATTTTTATTCCGTTGGTGGAGACATTTATTTAGCGGATCTTCCCGGTTATGGCTATGCAGGAGTTCCGTTACATATAAAGCGGAAATGGAAACGCTTAATTGAGGAATACCTTAAAAATAGATCCAGCCTAAAAGCAGTTGTTGTGATTATAGATATAAGGCGAGGCGTGCAGGAAAGCGACATAGATCTTCTAACCTGGCTAAAGGCTGTTCAGATAAAAATAATTATTGTAATTACTAAAATTGATAAATTATCAAAGAGTGAGGCAAACCGTCAGGTTAATCTAATCTCCAATCACCTTGCAGTTAAAAATATTGATCAATTTATTAAATTTTCATCAAAAACGAGGCAAGGAAAAGAAGAGCTGTGGGCAAAGATATACGAAACATTGAGTGATTAACCATGAAATAAATTAGAGCCCATAGGCCTTTATCTTTTTGTGAAGATTGCTTCGTTCTACCCCAATAGCCTCAGCCGTCTTACTAATATTCCCTCCATACTGTTCTAATTTTCCGGCAATAAAAGTTTTCTCTATAATCTCCCTGGCCTCCTTCAGGGTTTCAAAGGAAGAAAAATCCTCAAACTTGCTGTCCTCAATCTTCCGTGTATTGTAAGGAAAAGGTATGTCTTTTGTTTCTATTACCTTTTCCGGGCACATAATAGCCAGCCTTTCCATAAGATTTTTAATTTCCCTTACATTGCCTGGCCAGTTGTATTTCTTGAAAAGTTCCAGTGCATCAGGGCTCAAATATTTACGTTCCTTTTTTATTTCGCGGGAAAATTCATCAAGAAATTCATTTACTAACTCAGGTATGTCATCTGTTCTATCCCTCAAGGGGGCAACCCTTATTGGTATAACGTTTAGGCGAAAATAAAGGTCTTCCCTGAATAAACCCTTCTTTATCTCATCCTCTAAATTCTTGTTTGTGGCTGCAATAACCCTTACATTTACCCTGATTGTTCTGTTTCCGCCTACCCGTTCAAACCTCTGTTCCTGAAGAATACGCAGAACCTTTGATTGCGCCTTCAGGCTCATATCTCCAATCTCATCTAAAAATAACATTCCATCATTAGCCTGATCAAATTTCCCCCTTTTCATTGTCGTAGCCCCGGTAAACGCCCCTTTTTCGTGCCCAAAGAGCTCTGATTCAATTAAATCGTCCGGTATGGCAGCACAATTTACCTCTATTAAGGGTTTGGTATTTCTCTTGCTTAATCTGTGTATTGTATGGGCAACTAATTCCTTGCCGGTTCCATTTTCTCCAACAATAAGGACCCATGCATCAGTTGGGGCAACCAGCTCTATTTGTTTCCTTAATTCATTAATAACCCTGCTATGACCTGTAATTTGATGCTTTTGACGCTCCTTCTCCCTGAAAAGATCAAGTTCTGTTTCAAGCCTATTGTAATTCAATGCATTATTTGCTGCTAATAAAACCTTGTCTAAGGAAAGGGGTTTTTCTATAAAATCATAAGCCCCTAATTTTGTTGCCTTAACAGCAGTTTCAATAGTTCCATGACCTGATATCATAATTACCGGTACTGTCGGGTAGAGTTCCCGGATTCTGGTGAGGGTTTCTATTCCATCTATATCAGGCATCCAAATGTCTAATATTATCAAATCCGGGATAGTCTCCTTAATTATATCAAGGGCCTTAAATCCTCCATCTGCAGTGATTACTGAAAATCCCTCGTCAATAAGTATGCCCTGCAAGGATTGAATTATGTTGGGCTCATCATCTACTATAAGTATTGTTTCAGCCATATTCTTATTGCTCTTTACTGATTGTTTTCTTCCGCCTATTTCATACTGCTTACCGCTTACTCATTGCGAGAGAGCCCCATCATCTCTGCTGCTATATATGCGGTCTTAATTGATGCTCCACCGTCACCCAGTTTTGCCTTTACCAGCGTTAGCTCCTTTTTTATTTCTGTCCTCACGCTGCTATTTTTTAAAATACTCATGCCCTGCTCTGCCAAGTTTTCTGCTGTTGCATTAGCTTGAATTAATTCCGGAACCACTGTTTTATCGGCAACTAAGTTTACAAGGCCAATATTTGACACATTTACAAAAAGCTGGCCTAAAAAATAGCTCATAAGGGAAACCTTGTAAACTATCACCATGGGTGTTCCGGTTATTGCCGCCTCTAATGTAGCAGTGCCTGATGCGATAAAGGCCATATCGCTTATTTTAAGTAGTGCCTTTGTGTCAAGCGTTCCAATAGTAACATCCAAATCTGAATTTTCAACATAGCATCTTATCATATTCTCTTTAACAGTGGATGCTAATGGTAAAACGCAATGTAAATCAGGATAAGTACGTGATATTATTTTAGCTGCATCAATCATGATAGGCATATGTCTGGCAATCTCCTCGGATCTGCTACCAGGAAGTAATCCAAGGACTGGCCTCTTTTTATTATCAATGCTCAACCTTTTTCTGATTTCTCTTTTACCTTCCGCAGGCAAAGGCATATCAAGAAGTGGGTGACCAACATATTCTACTGCTATACCATATCTCTGGTAAAATTCCTTTTCGAACGGCAAAATAACAGCCAATTGGTCTACCCTGCTTGATAACTTGTTAACCCTCCTTTTCCACCATGCCCATAGTTGAGGCGGGATATAATAAAGCACAGGTATCCTAAGGGCATGGGCGCTTTTAGCTAAATTAAGATTAAATCCTGGATAATCAATAAGTATTAAAAGATCCGGAGGGCTAACAGATAAAATCTTCTTCATTTCCTTCAAGGCCTTGAGGATATACCTGCTTTTATATATAACTTCCGTGAGCCCTACAACTGCCATAAGCGAAGATTGATGAATAATCTTTACCCCGGCGTTCTCCATTTCTTGGCCCCCAAGGCCAAAGAATTTAACATTAGGCGATATATCCTTTATTGCCCTTGTTAGATATGCCCCATAAATATCTCCCGAGGCCTCGCCCGCAGAAATCATTATGCGTTTAGCTTTTTGCATAAAAATTTGTTTCTTATTCATAAATAAAACAGCTTTTTATACCCAGGAAGGGTTCATCGTTTACCTGTTTCATGAAGACAGAGAAATTATTATTCAGGATGCAGTTGGGAATATTGTAACCGTTCACGGGTTCAAAGGTTCAGGGTTCAAAGGTTGTATTCTCATCACCATAGCCTATTTTGTGAGCGTTGTACAGGAAAGCCGCCCGCTTCTACATCCCCACAAATCCGGAACATGGTACTTGGCGATGATGTGGAAAATCCCGTATTTTTTACGAGCATTTCTGGGATCCAATTTCAGTCTCTCCTCTAACCCTGAACGTTGAACGTTGAACCGTGAACGGTTACGAAATATTTTTTTTCTATCTGGTCAACAATAGAAAGGGCCGCAGAAAGTGCATTTCTCCCATCAACTCCTGAAACCTTGGGCTCTGTACCATTTTTTATGGAATCTATAAAAGATTTAATCTGGTCTGATAGAGGGTCACTATCCGGAAAGCTGTTTTCTTTATAGGAATCGGAGGAAAATTGATCAAAATTTTTTCCATTTTTTTTAATCTTAGTTATACTAAGTTTTCTTTTACTATAATCAACTGAAATATAATTATCTAATTGAAGAACTCGTATCGTTCTAATGGATTCATGAGAATACCTGTTGGCCGTTAGATTTGCAATGGTTCCATTGGAAAAAGTTATTTTAACGTTAGCAATATCTATCCTGTTACTCATTACAGGCGCACCAAAGGCATCTATCTCTTTGATGTCTGAATTTACTATATGCAGTATTATATCTAAATCGTGAATCATTAGATCTAAAACCACATCTACATCCGTGCCTCTCTTAGTAAAAGAACTTAGCCGTTGAGATTCTATGTAGATAGGTGTGGAAAGAAACTGCTTCATTTTTACTATTGCAGGGTTAAATCGTTCTATATGCCCTGTCTGGAGAATAATATTATTATCATTTGCCAATTTTATTAAATTATCAGCCTCCCTTATTGAAAGGGTGATTGGCTTTTCAATTAACAGATGTGTTCCGTGATTCAGAATGTCACGGGCAATCTCGAAATGAGATATTGTTGGGACTGCCAGGCTAACCCCATCAACATTCTGCAGGAGCTCGGTATGACTACTGTAAGCCTTGGTGTTATACTTGCCGGCCATTTCCTTTGCCCTTTTAAAATCAATGTCCGCCAGTCCAGCTAAATCAATATCCTCCATGGCAGCATACTTCTGTGCGTGCAGTGCGCCTATATAGCCTACTCCTACAACACCGAATCTTAATTTTTTCACTTAATAACAAATCCTTCTATTTCTATGACGTCTCAGTTTATTATTCAACTACTTATCTTGAAACAATGGATATGCCCTTGTCATTTGCCAATTTTATCATTGCCTCTTTATCAAAGATAAGGGTTTTTCCGGATTCAATTGCCAAGGCAGATGCCTTGACCATTGACATGGTCTTGATAGTGCTAAGGCCAACTGCAGGAAGGTCAAATCTGAGATCCTGATCAGGTTTACAGACCTTGATAACTACCGCACCCTTATGGGCCAATTCCCCGCCCCTGAGTATCGTCTTATCAGTGCCGTCAATGGCCTCTAATGCTAACACTGTTTTTCTCTTGACAACAACACAATGCCCAACATCCAAACGGCCTAATTCTTTGGCCATCTTCCAGCCAAATTCAATGTCCGTCATCTCCTCTTTGCTTGGCTTTCTTTTTGTAAAATAACCATCCGGCGCTAACAGCTCTGGAAGATATATGGCAGAGCTAACAACACTTATTCCTTCTTTCTCAAGCTCGCTGGCCACGTTCCTTAAAATATCATCATCATGGAATATCAATAATTTTCCAGCTAATGCCAGTCCCCTTAGGTCCGGTTTAAGGTTTTTAAACATATTTGCCTTAGTGATACCGCCTGCCATTAAAACCTTATGGACTCCGCTTGATTTAAAGGCGTCAAGTAAATGACCAAATTGGCCAAGGCCTATCCAGGTAATCTTATCAGCTTTTTTCGCCAGTTCCGGGTCGGTTTCTCCCTTGTGGGCTACGGCAATTACCTTTAAACCTTTTTTCTTAGCTGTTTCAGCTATTAAAATGGGAAACTTACCGCTCCCTGCAATAAGCCCTATTTTATCATATTGCTCGCTGCCCGTAACCTTTATGCCCATATTATTTACTCGCTAACTACTTAAGAATACCCCTCTGTGAGTTGATCAGAAACTTAAGTAAAATATCCAACTCCTTAAAGGGCGGTATTTCACTTTTCACCTTTTCAATTGCATTATTAAGGCGACTGTGACTGCGCCATATAATTTTATAGACTTTTTTTAGCATCTCTATCTTTTCACTTGAAAAACCTTCCCTTTTAAGGCCTGTTTGGTTTAGTCCGTACAATTTTGCCCTGTCGCCGGCTGCCATCATAAAGGGGGGGATATCTTTTACTATTGCGGATTTTCCCCCTATGAAGGCGTATATACCTATTCTAACAAACTGATGTATGGCCACCAAACCACCTATGATGGCATGATCACCTATCTCTATATGACCTCCAAGTGTTGCAGCATTTGACATTACAATAGAGTTACCTAAAGTGCAATCATGGGCTATATGTGCATATGCCATGATGTAATTTTTGCTTCCAATCTTAGTTACTCTATCTTGCTTGGCAGTGGCCCGATTAACAGTCACAAATTCCCTTAATATGTTTTCATTCTCAATAATAAGCTTAGTGTCCTCACCTTTATAGCGGATATCCTGAGGAGGCAAGCCAAGGGAAACAAAGGGGTACACCCTGTTTTTTTCCCCGATCACCGTATTCCCCTCTATAACAACATGGGAGCCGATATCCGTATCTCTCCCAATGGTTACATTTTCCCCTATTATTGAAAACGGGCCAATCTTAACCCCGTCATCTAATTTTGCCTTAGAGGATACGTCTGCAGATGGGTGAATATTTATTCCCATTTTTTCAACCTCAACCTATTGCAGCTACTAATTCTGCTTCAGCCGCTATTACATTATTTACCATCGCCTTTCCCCTCATTTTCCATATTCTACTTCCCTTTCTTATGGGACTGAGCTCAAAGATGATTTGGTCACCAGGAACAATTGGTTTTCTAAATTTTACCTTGTCAATAGCAGCAAAGTATATGGCATTATCCTTTTTACTTTCTAATGTTTCCGGGACAGATAGTCGGGCAAGTATCCCTCCTATTTGCGCCATTGCCTCTATCACCAAAACTCCAGGCATGATTGGGTTTCCAGGAAAATGACCCTGAAAAAACGGCTCATTAATAGTAACATTTTTTATTCCTACTATCCTTTCTCCTAATTCAAGTTCTGTAATAGAATCTACAAGTAAAAACGGATACCTGTGTGGAAGAATTTTTATGATATCCTTATAAACAAGGGGCAAATCCATTATCCTTTTTTCTCCTATTTAAGTTTTTCTTCCAAATCTTTGACCTTATTTTCGAGTGTTTTTATCCTTTCCAGGTACAAAGGCAGCTTCTTTATAATCCCCCTGGTCTTAAGCCATAGGCGATGAGGCATTGTTGGAATACCTGATACAACTTCGCCTGCCGGAATAGAATGTGACACACCGGATTTTGCTCCAATCATTACCCTGTCGCCTACTTCTACATGATCTGCAAATCCCACTTGTCCACCTATAATCACATTTTTTCCTATCTTTGTACTTCCTGCAATTCCTACCTGAGCAACAATAACGGTATTTTCACCAACAACCACATTATGGCCTATTTGAACAAGGTTGTCAGTCTTTACACCCTTTCGTATAATTGTTTTTCCAATGGCGGCCCTGTCTATAGTATTATTCGCCCCAATCTCAACCTCATCCTCTATCTCGACAATTCCCACCTGCGGTATTTTTATACTTACATCACCATCTCTTGCGTATCCAAATCCATCACTCCCTATAACCGTCCCACCATGGATAATTACATTTTTCCCAATAATACAATCGGGCATTATAGTTACGTTAGGGTATACTACGGTTCCATCACCAATTTTTGCCTTATTGCCTATGTATACACCTGGGAAAAGCGTGACATGATTGCCTATCAGGGATTCCCGGCCAATATATACAAAAGGATATAGGGAAACATCTTTGCCTATCTTTGCATCTTGTTCAATTATTGCCTTTTCACTGATTCCGTCAAACCTTGGTACAGGTGGAGCAAACATTGCCGCTACCTTTGCATAAGCAAGGTACGGGTCTCTAACTATTACCTGCGATCCTTTATATATATCGCCGGCCTCTCTTACAATTAAAGCAGATGCCTTTGTTTCCTTAATTTGATCTTTAAGTCGAGACCCTGTAAAAAATGATATGTCCCCCTCATCTGCCAAGGCAAGAGAACTGATTCCTTTTATCAGAAGCTTGTCATCTCCTAAAACAGTTCCCCCTACTAACTCTGCTATATGTTTAAGATCTATTTGCAATTCAAAAAATCCCTAAAGTTATCGAAGATTGTTGGTTTCTTATTTCTTTTCACCTTTTAATTCATCATAGGCCTTGATGACCTGCTCTGTAATTTCTTTTGATTCGTCAAAATAAAGAACCCCCCCTGCCCTTCTTTCCATTATAAAGGTATATTTCTCTTCAGATCCTATCTTTTCAATTATATCTTTCAGTTCATTAAAGATTTTTTTCTTCTCTTTTCCTTGGGCCCTCATCATCTCTTCGTTTAAATCCTTAAAGAAATATTCTAACTCTCTGGCCTTTCTTTCAATGTCCTTCTTTTTACCCTCCTGCGCATCCATGCTTAGCATCATAGATTGTTTTTCTAATTCTTTCCTTAACTCTAAAAGTTCCTTCTGCTTTTTATCAAGTTTTCTCTGAAGCGTTTCCTTTTTCTTTTTGAGGGTTTCAAAGATTTTTTGTCCTTGTTTAGACTCTTTTAGGCATCTTTGCATGTCAATTACACCAATAGCAATACGGTCTTCCCCTAAGACTATGTTATTAGTAAACAATATGCCAATAATTAAAATAAATAATAAACTTTTTTTCATTCTGTCCTCCATTTTTGGTATATTTTCTCTGGGAGGCTGTCCGAGAATGCCATTTTTCCTCAATTCTTTGTCATGCTCAAAAAATTATCCTCGGAATATAAACTATATACCTGCGGTAATTTTTTTCGCATTCCTCGATTTGAGAAAAAATTACTATTCTCGGACAGCCTCATAGTAAGCTATAAATCTTTACAAATATAAACGGTCCTTAAAATGGTGTACCAATTGAAAAAGCCCAATTGCCTGACGGCTCATCATATTTTGGGTCAAGGTTATATCCCCACTCCAATCTTAGCGGCCCCATTGGTGAATACCATCGTATTCCTGCCCCTATACTTCGCCTAATCCCCTTAAAAGAATAACTCTCATCCTCTTCATAAACATTTCCTGCATCAAAGAACAGTACACCCATCACTCCCTGCTCTTTTACCAGGGGGAATCTGTACTCCAAATTATAAACCATCATCTTCTCCCCGCCTATCCGGTCACCTGAATCCGGATCAATAGGCGAAATGCTGGCATAGTCAAATCCCCTAACTGTATTCATTCCACCTAATCGGAATTTCTCATAAACAGGTAACTCTCCCCCTGGTCTTTTTTCTACATACCCCCATTTACCCTGCACTGAAATTGCAGTACCCCAAAAAGCCGGGAAGAACCAGGCAGACTTGGCCCTGTATTTGGTAAAATAATTATCACCCCCAAAAGCTCCACCTGCATACTCTATGGAAAATGAGTTGGCAGAACCCCTCGTAGCATTAAAACGTCTATCTCTGCTATCTCTTGAAATTCCGATAGTAAAACTGCTTGTAACACTCCCCCCTTCCATATCCTTTATTATCTGAGAGGCGCCCTCTTCTATCTCGGAAATATCAGCATCATCATAGGTATAAATGACAGATCCCCTTGTAAACTCTATCCCTAATGGAAATCCAAACTTCAACTTTCCTCCACGGCTGTCCTTAGTGTATTCATCGTATTCGTACTTCCAGTTATATAGATCTATACCCGATGAAAGTGGCCTATCAAAAAGCCATGGTTCAGTAAAACTGATGGTATATTTCCCTGATTTGGAGCTCAGGGAGGCCCTTGCTGACAATGACTGGCCTCTTCCGAAAAGATTATCCTGGGACACCCCAAGCATTCCTATAAAATTTTCCGCAGAGCTATAGCCTGCGCCCATGGATAATTTACCTGTTGGCCCCTCCTTAACATGTATATTAAGGATCATATCCTCCTTAGTACTCCCCCTCTTCGTGTTAATCTCCATTTCCTCAAAGAATCCAAGCCGGTGTAGATTCTGACTGCTCCTTTTTAGTTTACCCCCGCTAAAATAACCGCCTTCAAGAACCTTGAGTTCTCTTCGGATAACCTTATCTCTTGTCTTATCATTTCCAGTAATTATAATTCTCTCAAACTTAACCTTCTTTCCCTTAGATATGTGGTATATAATATCAACCTTATGAGCCTTATCATCCTCTTTTATCTCAGGGGAAACATCCACAAATGCATAACCTTCATCTGAATAGATCTCGCTCAAAACCAGTGTGTCATCCCTGATTGCCTCTCTGTTATAGACCTTTTCCTTTGGAATGTTAAGGGTCTTATAAAGCTCGTCAGTCTCTTTTATGAGATCACCTTCAATACTTACATTTCTAATAGCATATTGAGGTCCTTCATTAATCGTAATGGTGATAAAAATTCCTTCGTCCTTCTTGAAAGATATCTTCGGCTCCCCTACCCTTGCCTTTATATAACCATTGTTGTTATAGAATAATTTTATCTTAAATATATCACTTTCAAAAATTTTTCTATCCAGGTGTCCGGAATTAGTAAGAAAGGAAAAAAATCCCTTTTCATTTGTATCCATTACATCTCTCAAATCATCATCGCTGAATTCAACATTCCCAACAAAGATTATTTTACTTATCGTAACCTTATTTCCTTCCTTGATTCGATAAACAAGTACAACTTCATTGTCTGAAAGTTCTTCAACTATATATTTAACAACAACATTATAATACCCTTTTTGATGGTAGTGATCTCTCAGCCTCTCTATGCTATCATTTATCGCCTTTCTGTTTAGGATAGTGTATTTTTTTATACCTAAGACATCCATCAAATCCTTTTGCTCAATCTTTTTGTTTCCCTCGAACCTCATCCTTCTAACCGATGGTTTTTCGCTAAGCTTAAAGGTTACATTCTTACCTTTATAGCCTTCCTCTACATCTATCTGTACGTCCTCAAAAAAACCCATCTGATATATGGATTTAAGGTCCTTATCCAATTGCTCCGGTCGAAATATTGCCCCTTTTTGACTCTCAATAGAGGCAAGGATAGCATCTGTCTCAATCCTCTTATTCCCCTCAATTCTTATCGAGCCGATCTCTGCAAGACCTCTAACCTTGTTTGAGATAGCTAATGCAGCCTTCTCCATTAATTTATCTACTTTATCTATTTTGTCTCCTACAAAGAAATCAGAAAAAGATTTTCTCTTAATTGATATAGGAATAATTATAAGATCAACGCTTATCTTTTCACCAACCTTATTTAGGCTACCTTTTATCAACCAGTCAATCTTATTTTCCCTGCATACCTTCCTTATAGGTTCCAAATCCGTCAAAGTTACCTCAGGCAATATGCTTTTGTTTATTATTTCCGGATCAAGGACGGTATATCCTTTTCCCTCCAATCTTGTTGTTAAGTCCTGCTGGAGTTCATAAACAAGATGGTCCATTGGCTTTAACGAATAAATCTTGAAGGGGAAAACTGCTATTGTTTCTGAGTTCTTTGCATATAAATGAGGGACAACCAAAAAAGGGATCAAAACAAATAAGAAGGGGCTGGGCATTAATGTGTGAGCAATACAGTGTAATATTTTTTTAATCATTGATCCTTTAAGCGCTGGCCGGTTCTTGTCGGAAACCTGATATTTGGAAACTTTATGGGGATTAAACATATTTATCTCAAAACCTGAGTTACAATGCTCAACGAATAAAATGTAATTTATAACCTTCCGGGGTATAATTCTATGCAAATCTTCCATCAATTAATAAATATTTTCTGGATAACCGGTCAGCAAGCTCCATATTGTGAGTTACTATGACCAATGCCAAGCCCTTATCCTTATTAAGGGCGAGGAGAAGTTTGATTATCTCATCACCTGTTGCCTTATCCAGGTTCCCAGTAGGTTCATCAGCTAATAACAATTTAGGTCCCATGATAAGGGCGCGAGCAATTGCCACCCTTTGCTGTTCTCCCCCGGAAAGCTCCCCCACCCTGTGATAAAGTCTATCCTCTAAGCCCATCTTTTCAAGAATAGCGGAGGCCATCTTAGCAGATTTTTTCCTATCCTGTCCAGCTATCATGGCAGGAATGCCAACGTTTTCCTGGGCATTGAATTCGAATAAAAGATGGTGAAATTGAAAAACAAAGCCTATCTTTAGATTTCTAACTTTATTAAGGTCCTTTTCATCCATCTTAAAAACATCTTCATCATTAAAAAACACCTTACCATTAGATGGTGTCTCTAAGGTCCCCATAATATTAAGGAGAGTAGATTTGCCTGCCCCTGAAGGTCCTATTATTGCAAGGGATTCACCTGGTAATATCTGCAGGCTAACATCATTAAGTATAGAAATTACCTGGTCTTTTTTCTTAAAATCCTTATAAACATTTTCTATTTTTAGTAAAGGTCTCATTGTTTAATAAATCACTTCTCAAAAATGGCCATTACCACTTGTGAGATACCTGTTGTGAGTCATACGACGTTATCTATTTAATGTTTGAACGAAAACCTCGAAATATAGTTTTCAAGTTTTGGCCTTAAATCTTCAAGGCTTTGAAGTTGCGTTGTTTTTTAATCCAAAATCAGCAATCCCTGCCCGACGGACGGCAGGCGGGCAAAATCTAAAATCGTGCCTGAACTGGCTTTTCGTTCAGGCACTACTTACTCATATCTCAACGCCTCTACAGGGTTAACACTGGCTGCCTGCCGGGAAGGGAAAATGGTAGCAATGAAAGTTATAACTATTGCAGCAAGGACAATCAAAAAAGTATCCATCCACTCCATTCTGACCGGCAAGGTAGTTATGTAGTACACGTCTGGAGGAAGTTTGATGAATTTGTACCTTTCCAATAACTGACAGAGGAAGGACCCGGAAATCAATCCCAGCAATGTGCCTACAAGGCCGACAAAGAGACCTTGAAATATAAAAATGTACATAATGCTCTTAGAAGAGGCGCCCATGGTCCTCAGTATAGAAATATCTCTGTGCTTTTCCATGACCAGCATTACCAGTGAGCTGATTATATTAAGGGCCCCCACAAGAATTATCATGGTGAGAATAATGAACATAGTAACCTTTTCAAGCTTTAATGCGGAAAAAAGGCTTCTGTTCATCATCTTCCAGTCTTTTGTCCAGTAAGGATAGCCAAGTTTATCCTGAATGGCGCTGCTTATTTCCTCACTATCCTGTATATCCTCAATCCTTAGTTCAATCCCTGTCACCTCATCCCCAAGGGATAGAAAATGCCGGGCATCATTCAAGGAGATGTACAAAAGCGAGTTATCATATTCATACATTCCAGACTCAAACAGGCCCTTTACGATAAATTTCTCTTCACTGGCCACCCTTCCTAATGGCGTCAATTTACCTACAGGTGAAACTAATGTTACAATATCTCCTGGCAATGCACCTATCTGTCTGGATAGCTCGCTCCCGATTATAACGCCTTTTAATCCAGTCTCAGACGGTTTTAAAACAGATAGAGACGCCCCCTTGATCATAGAATCAATATTAATTACCTTACCACCTGTATTTGGGTCTACACCCCTAAGAATGGCGCCCGAGATGTTTTCATCTTTTTTAATCATCACCTGGCTATAGATAAACGGTGTTGCCGAAATAACGCCGTCAACCTTCGTTGCCGACCTAATGACGTCCTCTGTGTCTGCAATTCCCCCGTTATAACTCAAAATAAATATATGGGAATTTACGCCGAGGATCTTTTTCAGCAAATCTTCCCTGTACCCGTTCATAACTGCCAACACTACAATCAGTGCCATTACACCTATCATTATCCCTAAAATTGATATACCTGTAATGATAGAGATAAAACCCTGCCTTCTCTTTGCCTTCAGATATCTTAATGAAAAAAAAAGCTCAAAGTACATATTGCTATCTCGAAACTTTAAGTATCGGGTCTCCAGTTTCAGGGTTCAGGGTTCAAGGTTGCCAGTTTCAAGTTTCCAGTTTCCATTTTCACTCTTTTCTCCTCATATGTGGGAATAGAATAACATCCCTTATAGAGGGGGAGTTCGTTAAAATCATAACGAGTCGATCTATGCCAATGCCCTCCCCTGCTGTAGGTGGAAGACCATATTCAAGGGCCCTGATATAATCACTATCCATAAAGAGGGCCTCCTCATCACCGGAATCCCGCAAAGAAACTTGCTTTAGGAATCTATCACGCTGATCATCCGGATCATTAAGCTCAGAGAAACCGTTTGCTATCTCTTTACCAGCTACAAATAATTCAAATCTTTCCGCTATCCCAGGTTCTTTGTCACTTCTCCTTGAAAGAGGACTAACCTCTATAGGATAGTTTGTAATAAAGGTAGGTTGAATTAATTTTGGTTCAACTAAGTGCTCGAACAGTGCGGACAATACCTTTCCAGTCTCCCAGGAATTCTCTACTTCAATTCCCTTGCTATCGGCAAAATCCACTATTGTCTTATTGTTGGAAATTATGTCTTCCGGCATGCCGCCAATATCCCTAAGGGAATCAACCAATGAAATTCTTCGCCACGGCGTTGAGAAATCCAGCATATTATCCTGATATTTTATTGTCGACTGGTTAAAAATCTTCTTTATTAAGTGCGTAAAGAGCTCTTCAGTTATATCCATCATATCTTCATAGGTTGCATATGCGGTGTAAAATTCCAGCATGGTAAACTCTGGGTTATGATTTGTTGATATGCCTTCATTTCTGAAATTTCTGTTTAATTCAAAAATTTTTTCAAATCCCCCAACCACCAATCTCTTCAGAAATAGCTCGGGCGCTACCCTCAAATAAAAATCCATATCTAATGTATTATGATATGTTTTAAATGGCCTGGCAGTTGCTCCTCCAGGAATTGCCTGCATCATCGGGGTTTCCACCTCCATGTACCCTTGGTTGTAAAAAAACTCGCGGATGCTTTTCAATATCCTGCTTCTTAGTACAAAGGTGCTTTTTACATTGTCGTTAACTATCAAATCAAGATAACGTTGACGATATCTTACCTCTACATCTATTAATCCGTGATATTTTTCCGGCAGCGGCCGCTGGGACTTTGAGAGAATAACAATGGAATCTGTCAGCAGAGTTAATTCATCTGTCTTGGTCCTAAAAACCGATCCTGAAATTCCCACATGATCGCCGACATCTATAAGCTTAAAGACTGTAAAATTATCATCTCCGATTCTATCCTTTCTTATATACGCCTGAAAACTGCCGGTGCCGTCTTTGATGTGCATAAAGGCAGCCTTGCCGAAGTTCCTGATGGACATAACCCTTCCAGATAACGTGAATAAATCGTTGATATTCTGAAGTTCATCATGGCTCATTTCCCCAAAACGATTAGCTATATCCTCTGCTGTCGTATCCCTCTTAAACCCTGAAGGGTAAAGGTTAATGCCCTTTTCCCTTAATTTCTCAACCCTTTCCTTTGTTTCCTTAATTAGCCTACTTGATTCATCCATAATTAAAATATCCCTCTTTATTTTTAAGTGATTATGTTTAATCTAATTATATCTACCAGTCAAGACAAAACCAAAAAAGTTAATGAATAGGGCAGTAATCCCTGAAAAAATTTTGTGCAGGAGGTTTTTGCAGTTCTGAAAATATCTATTCAGCAAATAACCTTGGAGCTTCGCTTCAGTTCAGGGTTATTAATGAAAGAAACTTATAGGTCGAATAAGAGGGTTAAAGGCCGTCAGGACAGGGGAATCTCTTTTTGAATGGCCGCAAATAATATGCATCATTTCATGGGGTGCAGATAACATTAAGTATTCTGCACAGTAAAATTTAAAGGTTATTCTCTTATGGCAATACCATAGAAGATACACGGTTCTGCTT
>JAYEMW010000151.1:0-3824 GCA_034718555.1 Thermodesulfobacteriota bacterium | reverse complement strand
CTAAATATAAGGTTAAAAGGGGGTGAGAGATGTAATAAAATTTTTTTCAGGTCAATATTTGTTTCATTTAATTTTTTAATAAGGAGGATGGTCAGATGAAAAAGAAAATATTTTTGGTTTTCTTCGTTTTAGTGTTAGGGGTAGCCTTTTTTGCCATGGGATCTATAAAGGCGGAAGCAGGGCCAATTAAGCTCACGTACAGTAATTTTTTTCCCCCAACCCACATCCAGAGCAAGTTAGCAGAGGCATGGTGCAGAGAGGTTGAAAAACGCACTGATGGGAAAGTTAAGGTAGAATACTATCCTGCAGGCACTTTGACAAAGGCTGCACAGTGTTATGACGGGGCAGTGACAGGCTTGTCTGATATAGGTTTTTCAGTGCTGGCCTACACAAGGGGCCGATTTCCAATTATGTCGGCAGTTGATTTGCCTTTAGGCTATCCCAGTGGAAAGGTTGCCACGGTTGTTATCAATGATGTTTTAAAAAAGTTTAGTCCAAAAGAACTACAGGACGTAAAGGTAATGTACCTTCATGCCCATGGGCCCGGTCTTATCCACACAAAAGGAAAAATGGTGGCAACACTGGAGGACCTGAAAGGCCTCAAGCTGAGGGGTCATGGTACGAGTGCGCTATTTCAGAAGGCATTAGGGGCAACACCGGTTGGTGCGCCTATGCCGGAATGCTATCAAATGATTCAAAAGGGCGTAGTAGAAGGGGCATCATATCCATTTGAGTCAAATAAGGGTTGGAGACTTGGCGAGGTAACAGACTATGCCACAGCAGCATTCTCCGCAGCATATACCACCTCATTCTTTGTAGTTATGAATAAGGATAAATGGAATGCATTGCCGGGAGATATTCAGAAAACTATAGATGAGATTAATAAAGAATGGGTTGTGAAACATGGAAAGGCCTGGGATGAAAGCGATATGGCGGGTATTTATTACCTCCTCAACCATGGCGGCGTGATAATCGGACTTGATAGCAAAGAAGCAGCCAAATGGAAGAAGGCTGTAAGGCCTGTTATTGATGAATACATCAAGGCATTGAATAAAAAGGGATTTAATGGCAAGGAAATCGTTGATTTTATCATAGAAGATCTGGCAAAATATAAGAAGTAGGCTGTATAAGGGGCCAGCCTTTAATTTAAGGAATGGCCCCTTGACATTTGTTAAGTTTAAAACTATGAGCCTGTCCGAGAATGCTCTTTTTCCTCAACTCTTTGTCATGCTCAAAAAATTATCCTCGGAATATCAACTATATACCTGCGGTAATTTTTTTCGCATTTCTCGATTTGAGAAAAAATTACTATTCTCGGACAGGCTCATAGGAAAGATGATGCATGGATACTTTCTCCAACATACTCGAGTGGATTTTAGACAAGTTAAAAATGATAGGAGCTGCATGTCTTGTAGGCATGACATTTTTAACCTGCGCGGATGTTGTAGGACGATTATTCCGCCATCCCATTTTTGGGTCAGTTGAAATCGTTAGTTTTATGGCAACTCTGACAATAGCAATGGCCTTACCTTACACTCATAAAAGTAAGGGCCATGTCGGAGTTGAGCTTTTAGTACGTCTTTTATCCGCCAGGACACAGTTAATTATTGACATATGCACGGGAATTTTAAGCTTTGCTTTATTTAGTCTTGTAACATGGAGAATGGCTTTATATGGAAATACAATGTATAAATCCGGGCAGGTTTCCATGAGTTTGGAGCTTCCTATTCATGCTATAATTTTTATCACTTCATTCTGTTTTTTTATTTTTATTCTAATTATACTACAGGAAATCATTAATAATATTAGAAGGTTAAAATCTAAATGAGCCCTACAACCATAGGTATCTTAGGCATTTTAATAATGGTAATCATATTTTTTTCCCGAATGCCTGTAGCCTATGTTATGGGGATGATAGGGTATATAGGCTTTACCATAATGATATCAGGTAAGGGCGGTCTGAACCTTTTATCAAGAAACATTTACGACGTTTTCTCCTCCTACGGACTAACCACTATACCCTTGTTTGTTCTTATGGGACAATTGGCATTTAACAGCGGTATAAGCCATAGATTATACAATACGGGATATAAATGGCTTGGTAGCACCAGGGGAGGGCTTGCAATGGCCACTGTGTCGGCATGTACTGCCTTTGGGGCTGTTTGCGGATCAAGTCCGGCCACAGCGGCTACTATGGCAACAGTAGGACTACCGGAGATGAAAAGATACAAATATGCAGATGAGTTATCAACGGGCTCAGTTGCATCAGGAGGCGGATTGGGCATGATTATGCCTCCAAGCGTCGTATTGATAGTTTACGGTATTTTGACCGAGCAATCTATTGGCGCATTGTTTGTTGCAGGAATTTTTCCGGCCATTCTTGTGACTGTCTTGTTTATTATCTCCATATATATTATTTGCACAATCTCACCGGAACAGGGACCACCGGGAGATCATTTTACGTGGAAGGAAAAGATTAACTCATTACTTGGCATGGGCGAAACACTGGCTGTGTTTATTCTTGTAATAGGGGGGCTGTTTATAGGGCTATTTACGCCAACAGAGGCCGCGGCAGTAGGGGCCTTTGGAATGCTTGTCGTATCTATTTTAAGGAAACAGCTCACATGGAAAGGATTTGTGAATGCACTGTACGAGACCCTCGGGACATCCTGTATGGTAATGATGTTAATAGCAGGGGCCGTTATCTTTGGTAAATTTCTTGCAGTAACAAGGATTCCCTTTGATATAGCTACATGGGTTAGCGGTTTTAACTTACCCTCTTTTATTGTTATATCTATAGTTATAGGCATTTACTTTATTGGCGGATGTTTTATGGACGCCCTTGCCTTTGTTACCCTCACAGTCCCCATTTTCTTCCCGGTTGTAATGGCGCTTGGTTACGATCCAATTTGGTTCGGCATTATTATTGTGATGGTAACAGAGATGGGTGTTATCACACCGCCTGTAGGAATCAATGTCTATGTAGTTTTTGGCGTTGCCAGAAAGGTTATTGGCGAGGTTCCCCTTGAATCCATATTTAAGGGAATATTCCCCTTTTTACTTGCTGTTATTATAGGCGTTATTATTCTTATTATATTTCCACAAATAATTCTTATTTTACCCAATTTAATGTATTAACTTCATAAACACATTTCTTTAAGAATGACTTTCTGCTTTTGCATTCCCTTTATTATTTAATAAAAAGGTCGTTTCATGAACCAAGATCAAAGATATTGGAATCCCGTATTAGAGACATTACCGCAAGAAAAGCTTAAAAAATTGCAGCTTAAAAAATTCAAAAGAATATTTAAATGGGCCTATGATAATTCTAAATTTCACAGGGGTATTTATGAAAAGGCAGGAATAAAACCTGATGATATACAATCTTTTGAAGATATAAGTCATGTGCCTAAGGTGGAAAAATCAATGATGAGGGACATACAAAGAAAAGATCCCTTTCCCTATGGAGATGCGCTCTGCGTTTCCCTTGAAGATGTAAGCGAATTTCGTCAGACAAGTGGAACCACCGGACAGCCGGTGTACCAGGCGGATACATGGCAGGATTGGGAATGGTGGGCTGAGTCATGGTCCTATGTTTTGTGGTCACAGGGCTACAGGCCTGCAGACAGGGTTTTTATTCCATTTGGGTATAATATTTTTGTGGCCTTTTGGGCCGGGCACTATGCCTCTGAGAAGATAGGATGTGAGGTTGTCCCTGGAGGTGTTTTAGATACAAAGGCCCGAATTTTGAAGATACAGGAACTAAAAGCAACTGCCATGATGGCTACACCGACATACATGCTTGGCATGGCTGAGACAGCCAA
>JAYEMW010000150.1:0-3827 GCA_034718555.1 Thermodesulfobacteriota bacterium | reverse complement strand
AGCCTCTTCTATTTCAATACACTCGTTCACATTTAGTCGTGGGTTTTGGAAAAGTGCAACGTTTTGGTCAAACTGATTTATATTCTCCATGCCCACAACCAGGCAGTCAATCCAGCTTTGGGAACGGACATAGGCAATACATAAATCAGCGATACCCTCCCGGTTGAACTTCCTCGTAAAAACTGATAACTGCTCGACTATGCCTGCGGCATTAATGCCAGAAATGTCCGGCCATACTTTTACCGGTGATATCAACAACCCCTGCAAAAACACGCTACGAGCTTGGACTACGACGTCTCCTCTTGCTTCGGCTTCTTTTGAGAATCCGGATCGCTGGAAGCGTCGATCTAACAGATTGAAAGGCAATTGAATAAATTGTATATCAGGGTCGGCAATTGCCTGCAAAGCTTCTTCTGGATTCTGTACGGAGGCCCCAAGCCCCCTGATGACACCTTCCTGCTGAAGCTGCTTGACCATTGCCCATATTCGACCATCGTGACTTGTCCTATGTTGCCAACGATGAAGCAACAAATACGGCAACACCCGCATGTTTAGCAAAACGCAGGATTTATAGACACTCGCTTCAACATGGCTTTTTATATCTGGGTCTTTGGCATTTTCAGAAAGATGAGTTAGCGGCGATAGCTTGGTGACAATTGTGACTTGGGATTGATAGTCTCTATTAATAATCTGCCCGAGCCGCGCTTCCGCTACGCCATAAGCAGCCGCACAATCCAAATGTGTCACACCATGGGCTATGGCCCGTTGCACAAGCCTTTTCGCCATCTCGAATGTGGGTTGACCCTCGGTATTGGCAATACCATATGGAAGGCCAAGCTGAACAGTTCCGAGGGCGAGTTCAGCAATATTCCCCTTGCTTGTAAAACGCTGCGGAATGCCATGTATTGGACCAATGATGTGCAGTTGATCGCAAAGCTCCTGCCATGTGGCTGTGATAGGATCAGATACTGTCCTAAATACGTCTAGCACTCTTTGGTAATCAGCCCATGAGTCCATAGTACAGCGGAGATGCGCTTGATCCGACTTCAAATCTATTGGCCGATAGGTATTGAGCCCATACTTGCGAATAATCCATGGCGTTACGTGCTCGCAATCATAGTCATCAAGGACTTCGGAATGGGCAGATCTTATAGCACTGGCTGAAAACACTTCTACACTAAGGCCATAAGGTGTGCCAGTAAGTGCTGACGGGTGAAGGGTCAGGTAGCCTTTCCCTTGTTCCTCAAATGCAAATAGCGCTTCTTCAATCAATGCACCATCAACAAAGAGATTATCCGCAGTCAATCGAACTACCGGTGTGTCACCAGCGACTCCATTTAGTGCGGCTTTGAAACGCCCCAAAACATTCTTAAGCTCACCTCTGAAATAGGAAATTTGTCCTGCTTTGAGAATTTCACACAGTTCATCATCGCTAGGGTCTTCGGACGTAACAATTTTGACATCGAGTCCAGTATTCGCGGCCCTTCTAGCACAGAGGACGGATGCTGCTATGCCCCTCACTGGCAGTAACGCTTTGCCCGGTAAACGACTGGACGAAGATCGGCATTGAATGAGAACAATGGATTTCATGGCATTCCTTCTGTGATTACGTTGAAAATGTGGCTGTTATTCATGGGCCTAACCATTGATTATCAGGTCAATTTGCCCTGATAATATGATATTGGCGGGGTTTTCGGGCAAATTTGCCTTGTGCCAATATCAAGTTTATTTTATAATTCTGCCAATAAATAATAAATATAAAAAGCTTAAATATAACAGATATAGTCTAAATCAAATAAGTAATAACAGAAAGAGCATAAACTAAAAGTTCTGTCAATGAGAAAAGAAAAGAAGCTGTTGGGTGTGAGGGATTTAAGTGGGGATTTAAGGGACGCTGGTTACTTGTTAACTTATTCAATGGTGTCAATGGTGTCAATGTCAAAGCTTGAATTGTGAATTAATATTCGACAATGGATTTAAGGGACGTTGGTTACTTGTTAACTTATTCAATATTCAATGAAATGCCACATGCCTTTATCAGAGTCAACTATTTTTTTGCCCCTCTGAGAGGCTTTACTAACAGCTGCCCTTGAAATATTCAATGCCTTTGCTGCATTAGCCCCACTGCACTGCATAGCATTTAGAGCAAAAAACGATATAAGACAACGTGGAATGCTAACAGAGGGTCGTAATGGGGGACGTTGGCAAATTTGTAAACTTATCGGAGTAGTTTGTTAAGTGATTTAGGGGGTCTTTGATTGACTTACCTTTAGCTGCTCAGGTTATAGGTATAGGTAATGTGTTAGGGGTGAAAGGTAATGGGTTGTCTTCAAAAGGTTTTAAAGGCAAAAACAGTCTTGGGCTGCCATCGCTTAAGCGGGCAAACCCGAATTGCTCATAAAAGCCTTTAGCATTGTGGTTAATGACATCCACAACCATGGCATAGATTGCGATCTGGTCACTAATCGACAAGGTTCGCTTAATGGCATCTGCCAGCAGCATTTTGCCGATTCCGCATTCCTGAGCATTTTCACTGACTGCCAGCCTGCCAATCAGAGCAGCGGGAACCGGATGCTTCGGTAACTTTCTGGCCAGCTTTTCCGGCAATTGGCTCAGTTCAATTGATAATGTGCTTAGAAAGTATTTTGAGCTTTGGGTGACAAGAAGCATTAATGTAAGGACGTTATCTTTTATGCCAATTCAATCTTTACTGTTCGGCCTACAGCATGAGCTGCCTTTCTTAATGTATGTAATGTCACTGATTCATTGACCGGATCAAGGAGTCTTTCAAGGGATGATCGGCTTGTATTCATTTTTTTGCCATAGCTGATTTCGAAATTTTCTTTTTTTTCATCTCCTGTTCTATTTGCCATGCTAAGACTCTTTTGATGGCGGTTTGTGTGCATTCTTCAAGGATACCTTCTTCTTCGAGAAAGTCATTGAAACTTCCACCTAAATTTTTATGCATAGCAGTCATTTATTTTTTCCTCTCAAGATGTGGCATATGTCGTTTTGCTGTGTTCAAATCGTTTTTGGGTGTTTTTGAAGTCTTTTTGATAAAAGCATGTAAAAGAATCATCATATTGCCGCATACCGTGAAAAGAATTCTGGAAATTCTGTTATTTGATATAGTGGAACGAACTTCCCATAAGTCCGTATCTATTTTTCTTACAATCGGCATGCCAAGAGGCCATCCGAATTCAACCGTCCGGATATCATCGCCTATATTCTTTCTGTCTCCAGGAGTTAATTTTTTCAACCATTCCTTAACCTGGGCATTACCTGTGTCTGATTTGTAAAACTGAACATCGACAATTTTAAGCAGAGTGAACATGGCCAACCCTTGACACAATGCATTTACATCAAGGGCTGACCCCTCTTTTTTTAAAAAAAGGAAAATTTGTTTATTTGCATTTGAAGTATTTGGGTATTATCCTAATTCTTCATACTAATCTTTCATGACTATCTATGCAGATTTAAAGAGGTTTTTAAACAAATCTTATCCTTGAAACAATATCCAAGAAAAATTCCTTGGACCAGATAGATAAGGTCTCCGGATCCCTGACAAACGGCTCTACCTCTTTGCGGGCCTGGCTTACATCTAAGCTGTTTATCGTGTGGATTAGCAAGTTTTTAAACACATCAGATGTCAAAGGTTCATTTTCTTTCCAATCCCCGGTCTGTCGCATTCGCTGTTCAAGGTGGTGGGGATGTATATATAAGGAATTTATCAGTTTAGTAAAGATACCATTTTCAACATAGTATGTCGAAATTTCCTCGACATACTATGTTGAAAATGGAGAATAAGCGGGGAAATAATGGCAAAT
>JAYEMW010000149.1:0-3833 GCA_034718555.1 Thermodesulfobacteriota bacterium | reverse complement strand
AATACACCTATTGTCCCTATAAGGAATATTAATAGAAATAATAATATTAAGATTTTTGCAAAGCTTGAATATTTTAATCCTGGGGGATCAATTAAAGATAGAGTTGCCTTTTCCATGATAGAGGATGCGGAGAAAAGCGGGCAACTCACAAGGGATAAGGTAATTATAGAGGCTACGAGTGGAAATACAGGTATAGGTCTTGCCCTTGTTTCTGCTGTTAAGGGGTACCGATTAATTTTAACTATGTCTGATTCAGTCAGCGAAGAGAGAAAGAGGATATTAAAGGCATTAGGGGCGGATCTCATATATACCCTGGCGCGCCTCGGCACGGATGGTGCAATAGAAGAGGCTTATAAAATGGCAAGGGAGAATCCGGACAAATATTGGCTGGCAGACCAGTTTAACAACGAAAGCAATTGGAGGACCCACTATGATGGAACCGCTGTTGAAATCTGGGACCAGACTAATGGAGAGGTGACAATGGTGGTGGCTGCAATAGGCACCACGGGAACGGCTATGGGTATTTCGAGGAGATTGAAGGAGTATAATCAAAATATTAAGGTAGTCGGTGTAGAGCCATACCTTGGACATAAAATCCAGGGCATGAAAAATATGAAGGAGTCTTACCGTCCTGGGATATTTAAAACAGAACTATTGGACCAAATTATCCATATTGAAGATGAGGAGGCCTTTCAGATGGTAAGGAGGCTTGCCAGAGAGGAAGGCCTTTTTGTGGGCATGAGCTCCGGGGCAGCTATGGCAGGGGCGCTAAAGGCGGGAAAAGAGATAAAAGACGGTGTTATTGTAGCAATACTCCCGGATGGCGGAGAACGATACCTCACCACAAAACTTTTCATGGACAGAAAAAAGACTAACATTAGATTATTCAATACCCTGACCAGAAAAAAAGATGTGTTTATTCCTGTAAATGAGGGTGAAGTTTCCATATACTCGTGCGGTCCCACTGTATCAAGATTAACCGGTATCGGTGAGTGCAGGAGATATATGGCAGCAGATCTTCTTAGGCGTTACTTAGAATATAGAGGTTTTGCTGTAACCCATATATTAAACATTACAGACTTAGATGATAACACCATCCATGGTGCTGAAGCCTCCAACGAAGATTTAAAGGCGTTCACAGAAAAAAACTACAACGAATTCCTAAATGATATGGATACCCTTAGCATTAAAAGGGCTACAAATTATCCCCTTGTAAGCGAGCATATAGATGAGATGATAGATGCTACGGAAAAACTTATGGAAAAAGGCTTTGCCTATGAGCGATTACGTTCAGTCTATTTTGATATTTCAAGGTGCAATGATTACGGGAAACTATCAAGGGTAGACTTGAAGAAGATTAAGGTTGGAAAAACGGTTAATCTTGATCAGTACGAGAAAGATAACCCAAGAGATTTTACATTACTTAAGAGATCAACCTTAAATGAACTTAAGAGGGGAATTTTCTTTAACACTAAATGGGGAAATGTCAGGCCAAGCTGGCACATAGAATGTGCCGCTATGAGCATGAAATATCTTGGGGAAACATCTGACATTCATATTGGAAGTGTTGATTTGATATTTCCTCACCATGAAAATGATATTGCCATATCAAGGGCAATTAACGGGAAGCCGTTGGCAAATTATTGGCTACATAGTGAAATGGTGAAGGAAGAAAGACCGTCGGAACCCCCCCTGCAACAGAGAATCACACTTAGAGATGTGCTCGATAAGGGATTTAGCGGACGGGATGTGCGCTACTGGCTCATTAGCACGCACTATAAAAGGGTAATTGACTTCTCACCTTCAAAGATTGCCATAGCTAAAAATACGGTTTCCCGTTTAAACAGGTTTGTCCATAAATTACGGAACTGTGAAAAAGGGGCTGTTGTACCGGAAATTGACCAGATTATCTACGATTTAAGCCATAAATTTAATGGCGCAATGGATGACGATCTTAATGTTGCTCCTGCCTTGGCCGCACTTTTTGAATTTGTGCACAAGATAAATTCCATAATAGACTCAAACGGCTTAGACCTGTCAGACAGAAAAAAAATTGAGAAAATTCTTTCCGGAATCAACTCTGTGCTAATGGTAATGGATCTTTCGGAGGTTGAGACAACTCAACAGATAGAGGAGCTAATGAAAGAGCGTGCCGTTGCCCGTCAAAAGAAGGATTGGAAAAAGGCCGATATATTGAGAAAAAGGTTAGAGAAGCTGGGCGTTGAGGTAATAGATACAAAAAAAGGGACAACCTGGCGCAGCAATGTGTAATATCAGACATCCTAATAGTTCACCGCAGAGTTCGCGGAGTACGCGGAGATAAGAGCTTTATTAAAATATTTCTAAAAAATAATAATTAAAACTCTGTGCGCTCAGCGTGCTCTGCGGTAGGCTGAACTGTAATCAGAAATTCTTATATTATGGCGGAGAGAGAGGGATTCGAACCCTCGGTAGAACTTTCGCCCCACACTCACTTAGCAGGCGAGCGCCTTCAGCCAGCTCGGCCATCTCTCCGCAAACAAATATATTTAAATGGTAATATTTTTACGTTACGCCAAAGTTATACAACATTTCCCTATTCAACAATACATTGGCGGAGGGAGTAGGATTCGAACCCACGGTCCGCTATAAACGGACAACGGTTTTCAAGACCGCCTCCTTCAACCACTCGGACATCCCTCCACAATTTCTTTTCTATACCATATTTAAAAAACCCCGTCAAAATTTTTTCTTCGCAATGGAGTTTTTTTAAAATGTATTTAAAGCCATTACGATAATTTGGTTGTCCCATAGCCTTTAATCTTTTAGCGATTCTTTCGGCATAACAGTTTTTACATCCCGGACTTATTTTTGAACAGCCCGTAATGGGTTCCACGTGGATTCTGCCCATTCAATAGATGATTTTTTTGACATTACTGCTGGCAAGGATCAATATAAGCAAATCGAAAGTTTTGCTTATTCATAATGGTGGCATAAGCTCTCAGGTATTTTTCTACCCGTTTGAGTTTTTCTTCTGTCCAGTTACCTCCGAATTCATGAGTTTTTGTCATTTGGATTTTTTCCTTTTATTTTTAGGCTTTTCTCATTTTTAATGTTCTGCTTAATCAGCGTTTTCTTATATTCCTCCCGCGATTTTGATATTGGAGTGTACAGGGACGTATTAAGCTATTAAACTTTCGCAGTGCGAAGGAAAAATAATTTGATAAGTTTAATGTCCTCTATTTTCCAATTGTTTTTCAATCAATATTTTTAAAAAAATGCTTGACAAATTCTAAAATAAATGTTTATTTTTAAATTGTTCTCTACCAGTGGTAGTAGAACCTACAAAGGCTTCCGCTGAGCCAGCCTGGCGAATCAGCGGTTTTTTATTTCCATTTTGGATTTTCTCGGATCATTTTCAAAGTCCTGCCGCTATCAGCCACAAACGCAGTGATAAACCATCCGGTTGACCTTTTTCTGTTAATAGCTATAACGACCACATAATCTTTCATTACAATGGTCACACGTCGCTTTCGATCAATTCGTTTATGTTTTTTGTCCCACCCGAAATAACGTTCACTTTCTGAATCCTGCAGTGCTTTCTTTATCCAGTCAATCCGTTGTGCACGTTTAATTGAAAAGGAATCATCTTTCGAATTGATCGATTCGTAAAAAGCATGTTCGAAATCACGCTTTTTGAACCGGATTTTTAAACCATCGAACGTAGTTATTGAGTTTTTGTCAGCGGCCTTCTGAATACATCACTAATCTGGCCATTTGAAAATGTATATTTTCTTCCTTTATCTTCTTCCTAAAATTAATTTATAAAACCATTTCTTCTCTTCTTCTTTTTT
>JAYEMW010000148.1:0-19500 GCA_034718555.1 Thermodesulfobacteriota bacterium | reverse complement strand
TTTTCCTAAAAAGACGTTCATTATTGAAAAATATTCATTATATTATCACAATATGCTGTGATAATGTTAATATTATGTTCCATATATGGTAAAAAACCATTGGCAAGGGGGTAAGCGGGAATTGCTGGTAATATATTAACGGATCATCGGCGCACAGCACGCCTGGCTGGAGTTTCCAGGATTTTACAAGTCTTCGTGTAATGTAGAGCGCTAATCAAGATAGTCATTCTAAATATTTCAATGGACACCCTTCATCTGGCTGCTGCTAGGTATTCCCGAATTCTGTCTTTCCCAGGTGCTCCCTCATCAAACTGCATTGGGCCTCCCGCGCCGTGCTGTTCTTCTTCCGATAAATACCATATCTGCTACTATGGAAGATCATTTAAAACACTTCCGTTTTCAAATTTCAAGCACAACGGCCTTCCCTTAGTGGCCAAAAGGTCGTCTTCTCCAATTTAGTTAACGAGGCTAAATATAAGCACGCTTTCGCACGGCCCGCACCTTTGCCCACGGGAAACTTACAACCCCTGATTACTCAGACGATGCTCCCCAATATTAAAGGGTGTACGGACAATTACCCCTGCAGGACTTTAATCTGATAGAAAAACAACCAATTACGGCATAGAGATACAATACTTATGTAATAATAGAATGTCGAGATAGAATTAAGTGCTCACTCAAAAATAACTTTACATTTCAGGCGCCGATGCATCCAGCCTGACTGCGTTGTAAAAACTCGGAATATTCCTGATATTCCTGCGTTTCCACGCCTTGTCAGGCGGGCGCCTCAACACCTGAAATTGTAAACTTATTTTTCGTGAACCCTAAGTGCAAGAATAATGATTAAATTTGGTAATAACATGTTCTTTGAAAATTATTAAAAAATTACTTGATAAATATATTAAAGTTATTTATATTGATTGTAGATTAAACTACAAGTAGGAGATTGGAAATGAGTGTCATGAGCATTAGAATTGATAACACTAAAAGAAAAACATTAAAAGTGATTGCTTCTATTGAAGGCAAAAGTATGGGTGGGATTGTATCCGAATTAATTGAAGATTACATCAAGAAGAATAAGGAAAAAATAAAAGGTCTATCTGAGAATGAAAATCTAAATGAAATAATGAAAATGTCAGAAAAATCCTTTATGGAATGGGATAACGATGAGGATGAAATCTACAATGCATTATAAAAAATGGGAAATTGCATTGGTTCCTTTTCCATTTACTGATTTGACCACGACTAAGAAAAGACCTGCATTAATTATCTCACCGAACGAATATAATGAAAAATCAGATGTCGTAATTGTATTCATCACGAGCAAGTTGGATTTAGAATATAGAATTGGAGATTATAAAATTCAAGAATGGGAAAAGTCTAATTTGCCAAAACCCTCAATGTTACGAATGAAATTTGCTACAATCGATAAATCCATTATTAGAAAAAAGCTTGGCAGACTAAGTGAAAATGATGTGAAAGAATTTAGCAACTTATTAATAGATTTCTTTAAACGATAGAATTACAATTTTCAATATTAAATGATAACACTAAATGTTTTAAATCAGTCTCATTTGAAATAAGAAACTATAAACATATCAAATTCACATTCTGTTGTAAAAAGCTGCTAACGAATCGCTCCACCTGACCGCTGTTCCGCTGGCGCTCCATAGCGACAGGTGAGCTTTCCGCTTCAGCGAAATGAAAAAATGATTTCCCATAACAGGATATTGAACAAATGAAAAAAACTCAATATTTTGAATATACACTAAAGCGACCTGATCGTGCACAAATCAAAGATAAATGGATAAAATATGTAATCGATAACCCAGAGAAAACTCAAATCCAATCAGATGGAAGGATTCGGAGATGGGCTAAGATAGCTGAAGTGAATAAATATTTAAGGATTATTTTATTAGAAGACCGTGAAACGGTACATAATGCTTTTTTCGACAGGTCTTATAAGGAGGATGAGTAATGCGGGTAAAATATTTTTCCGATACTGACACCGCTCATTTGGAATTTCTTGATAATGATGTGTATGAAACAAGGGAGATTAGTGAAAATATTTATGTTGATTTAGATCAAAATGGTAATTTAGTAAATATGACAATTGAGCATGCAAAGACTAATGCGGGACTTGGTGAATTTTCATACCAGGAAATGATAGCACAGACAGCATAAGCCCGCCGAACCAGTCACTCCACCTAACCGCCAACAGCGGTGCATTTTTTGAAATGCTGTCTTCCGCATCAATGTTGTCATTTCCGGAAGGCCTTGCCCCGCATTGTTGGCGGCCAGTGAGCTCTTCGTATGCGATAGACAAAATGGAAAGTTAAAATGGATAAAATGAAAAAACTCGATCGATCAGAGACTGTTGAAGCTTATGATGATGAGGCTGAGGCTACAAACTGGCTTGGCCCCGAAGTAGCATTCGGATTATCTTTTAAATATATCAATGCTGGTGAAAGAATTCTAGATATTGGAATTGGGACAGGCTTAAGTTCAATCTTATTTCACAAGGCAGGTTTACATGTGTCTGGAATGGACATTTCTGATGAGATGTTAGAAGTTTGCAGAAAGAAACAGTTTGCAATTGATCTCGTAAAACATGATCTAATGTGCAAACCTTATCCATATGAAGATAATTCCATAGATCATGTCATATGCGCTGGTGTGATGAATTTTTTTAAAGATCTCACTATCATATTCCAAGAAGGATCGAGGATTTTATTAAAACAAAAGGAATTACAGTAAATTCTTCTGATGAAGAAATTAAGAAGTTCTTGTCTGAATAAAAAAGCTGAACAAACGTGTGCAAGGGACGGCGAAACACATGCTACCCCTGACACGCGTTAGGCGTAAGAAAAGGACGAAAATGCAGCTATTTAAGGATTTCAAAAATATTATCGGAGATGAATCATGACACAACTTCTTGAAAAAGCATTTAAAAAGGCATCAAAGTTGCCGGTAATGGAGCAAAATGTTATAGCAAAATGGTTGATTGATGAGTTGGAATCCGAAACAAAATGGGAAAGATTGTTTGCTGAATCGGAAGATATATTAGAGAAGCTGGCGGACGAAGCTCTCGCTGAACACGCACAAGGAAAGACCAAACCGCTGGATATTGACAAAATATGATTTCACACACAACAAAGCGATTTCGTAAGCTATTGACGGAACTGCCGAAGGAAATTCAACAACAAGCGAAAGAGGCTTACACCCATTTCAAAAAAGACCCTTATTATCCAGGATTATACTTCAAGCGGGTACATTCGACCAGACCAATTTATTCGGCTCGTATTTCAATAGATTATCGTGCTGTGGGGATACAGCAGGTTAGCGAAATAGTATGGTTCTGGGTTGGCTCCCATCCAGATTATGAAAAGCTATTGAATAAACTGAGGCAAGCCTAAAGCGCTGGTGCCGACCGCCTACAGCGTCGTGATTGTTGCAAGTCCCTGCCTCGCAAGACTTTTAAAGCATGTCGTTCTGCTGTATTGGCGGCGGCTGACCCTTGCATTGAACTGATTTATAGATATAATAATGAGAGCAATGAATGCAAAAACAAAACTTGCAATAGAGGAAGGTTTGACTGGAACTCTATTGTTTACAGCTTTTATATACCTCTATTACCTCATCTCGGTCTGGGGTATTTCAGACTATATCATTGAGGGGGCGCTTAAGAAATATGTGTTGGGTCCCGGTGTACATATAGAAGCATTGATTACAGGCCTGGGATTCGGATTGTTTCTCTGCTTAGTGAATCGACTTTCCGAGACACAAAGACTACGTCGCCTATCCTTTGGATTTATTATTTTGGTCAAAACGGTTAGCTATCTCCTCTGTCTAACTCTGGTATACTTTATCGTGAATATCATACTTAGGCTTTTCTTCCTTACAGGCGAGGAAATCGATGCGCTGATGCAATCCGTCACGCCCAGGTTCCTTATCTCTACAGGGCTATGGCTTATAACCAGTGTATTGGCCATTAACTTTATATTTGAAGTGCGAAAAAAAATTGGTCCGGGAAACATGATAGCCTTTTTAACGGGCCGTTACCAGCATCCTCACCTTGAAAACCGTATCTTTCTTTTTTTGGACCTCAAAGGATCGACGACCATCGCAGAGCAATTGGGCCCTAAGCAATACAGTCGTTTTCTCCAGCACAGCTTTCATGATCTTACCCAGATTGTTCTGGATTTCGGAGCACAAATCTACCAGTATGTCGGTGATGAAGTGGTTCTTACCTGGCCTACAAAGGGGCCCCAATATCGGGAGCTATGCATGAAAACCTTTTTCGCCTTTGAGAATAAACTTAAAGATCGAAGAGATTGGTATGAAAAACAGTTTGGCCTACACCCCATATTTCGAGGTGGCGTTGAAGAGGGCAGTGTAACTGCAACAGAGGTAGGCGACATTAAACGTGAGATTGCATTTCACGGGGATCCCTTGAACACTGCTGCCCGCCTCCTGGAACTCTGTAAGGAATTCGAAAAAGATATCCTTGTCTCCGGTACAGTTGGGAAGGCGTTAGATGGTAGCTCGCACTTCAGCACGGAGCTGCAGTGCGAAACCATTCTTCGCGGCAAAGAAGCCGCGATATCTGTGTACGCTGTTTTTCCAGACTAATCGAATAGTGTTGTTGCCACACCACATCACGTATATCATCAAAAACCTTATGAGATATTGCAACTACAATATAGGAGGCTAAAATGGGAAAGAAAACAACGGCTTTCAGCAAAACAGGAATTAATAAGTTGCCAAACAATAAGCCTGCCTTATATAAGATAAAAACAGAATCAGACAACACAAATTGTGCTGGTATTGCTAAAAGAGGAAGAGTGCAGGAACAAATTGGAGAGGATCTTGGAAAAGAGTGATATTACCCGCCGCATAGAATGCCTTACAGATAATGATAAAGAGGCAATGGCAAGATGTTGAATATATTTTAGCTTTGCAATATTTTTTGGGAACTATGAAGAGGATAATCGCATATGCAGATCCAAATTGATTGAAAACAGAAATTCAAAAAGGAGAAAAAGATCAAAGTGGAAAATCTAATTAAGGCTATAGCTGATTTAAAAGAACAGGAGGCTATTGAACTCGTTAAGCTGAGGCTCAACGGCAATGAGGACCCCTTGGAAATCCTGTCCGATGCCAGGGCGGCCATGGAAATTGTGGGACAGCGGTTTGCGGACAGTGATTATTTTATGCCTGATCTTGTTTATTCGGGCGAGATACTAAAACAAATTACCGAACTGGTAAAACCGAAACTACAAGGGACCCGAGAAGAAAATCGTATTGGGAAGTGTATCATCGGGACTGTGGCAGGTGATATCCATGACATAGGCAAAGATATAGCAACCTTCATGCTGGATGTTAATGATTTCGAGGTTTACGATCTCGGCGTTGATGTACCATCTCAAACGTTTGTTGAAAAAATTAAGGAAACAGGGGTCACGGTTGTCGGCCTGAGCGGTTTTCTGACCCTTGCCTTTGACTCCATGAAAGAGACAATTGAAGCCATTGAGGCGGCGGGGCTTCGAGACAAGGTTAAGATCATGATCGGCGGAGGCCAGATCGATGAAATGATCAGGGAATATACCGGGGCTGATGCTTACGGCAAGGACGCCATGGCTGCTGTATCCCTGGCCAGGAAATGGCTGCAATAAAAAACTGCATAGGAAGCTGTCCGAAAATAGTAATTTTTTCTTAAATCGAGGAATGCGAAAAAAACTACCACAGGTATACAGTTGATATTCCGAGGATTATTTATTGAGCATGACAAAGAGTTGAGGAAAAAGGGCATTCTCGGACAGGCTTCTGGTCAATATCACACTATATTCCTGGTTAAAGGGGCAGTGCTTTTGTTAATCATGCAGATCTTTAGCAAGATCTATTATTTTCACCTTCTGGGTAAGTGTCATTAGGTGTTATTAGGAGGAAATATTTATGGATAATGTTCAAAAAAATCTTGAAATCTGGTGCTCGGGAGAGGGCATCTCGTTCAATAGTGAAGTAGCCCGGGAAGCTTATAAAGCCCGGGCTAAACGCGTAACAGATGTAATTCAATTAAAGGTCCCTGACCGGGTTCCTGTGGTGCCCAGTTTCGGCATGTTTCCGGCTCTTGATAATGGTATTACATGTGAAGATGCCATGTTTGACTATGACAAGGCAACTCAGGCTTGGTTGAAGACACTCAAAGATTTTGAACCTGATCTTTTTTTGGGATCAAGA
This sequence comes from Thermodesulfobacteriota bacterium, assembly GCA_034718555.1. Lineage (GTDB taxonomy): Bacteria > Desulfobacterota > DSM-4660 > Desulfatiglandales > B25-G16 > M55B121. The sequence goes on along the minus strand of JAYEMW010000148.1, from coordinate 13,260 downwards.
TATGCATGGTCAGGTCCACTGATGGAAGCTTTGGATTATAAGCAGCTCAGACTGCCTGGTCGAGAAGTTTCCGCCAAACACATATTCCAATTTGTGGAAAAGGAATATGTGACAGCCGATGAATTCTATGATCATTTCATGGCCGACCCCTCTGATTTTATGCTGAGAGTTTACCTGCCCCGTACATGCGGTATTCTTGGTCCATTAAAGAACTTCCCCCCCCTTTCGACATGGTTTGGATATTATATTTCCGTTATGACCAATATGATTTCCCTTGGCACGCCTGAAATACACGATGCCTTTGAGACCCTTCTCAAGGCAGGCACTAAGGCCATGGAATGGTCAGCCAAGATCATGAAAGATTCTCAGAAAATCAGGGCAATGGGCTATCCCTCCATGTTTGGCGGACAATCAGCTGCACCATTTGATATAATTGGCGACTGGTTCAGGGGTACTCGAGGGAGCATGCTTGATATGTACAGAGAACCTGAACGACTCACCAAGGCAATGGAAAAACTGGTTCCTATTCTAATTGAAATGGGATCAAATGCTGTTAAATCAAGCGGTAATCCTATCGTGAGCTTCATGCTTCACAAGGGGCCTGAAGGATTTATGTCGTTGGATCAATATAAGACCTTTTACTGGCCTACCTTAAGAAAAGTCATGTTAGGTCTAATAGATAAAGGATGCGTTCCCGCGCCTCTTTTTGAAGGGGACTACACGTCGCGCCTGGAGATTATCAAGGATATTCCAAAAGGGAAGGCTATGTACTGGTTTGAAACAGTGGATTTTCATAAGGCTAAAGAAATTCTGGGTGACACCGTCTGTTTCAGGGGAAATGTGCCCATTACCCTCCTTCATTCGGGCACCACTGAACAAGTCAAAGACTATGTGAAATCCCTTATAGATGTGGTCGGCAAAGGGGGCGGTCTAATGGTTGACTGCGGTATCTGGTTTGATGAAGCCAAACACAATAATGTTAAGACTATGATAGACTTTACAAAGGAATACGGTGTTTATAATTAAAAAAGGTAATCATGGATAGCCGGAAAGAAAATAAAACAATGTCTTATGAAATCGATTTCCAACCTACAGGTCTCCGCGGAGAGTGCGGACCTCGTACCTCTATCCTCTCTTTTGCTTACAAACTGGGATTGGATATAGTCGGTTTTTGTGGTGGCAAGGGAGTATGTCACTCATGCAAAGTAAAAATTCTTTCAGGCAAAGTTACCAAGCCAAGCTCCCATGAAACGGAGATCTTTTCTTCTGAAGAATTAAAACAAGGGTGGCGTCTCGCATGTCAGACATATCCCCTGGGGCGCTGTAGTGTGGAAATACCCCTGGAGACCATGACTGCCCTACAGAGAACTCAGATTGAAGGCATAGAGGTTTTGAGTGAGCCTGCTCCTTCTGTGCGGTCTTATCAGATAACACTGTCCCCGCCCACCCTATCGGATACACAGTGCGATGCAACCCGTTTGCAGAAAAAATTGAACACTCAGGAGGGCTTAACCTGCAAGACTATAGATCTGGAGGTTTTGAGACAGATTTCAACTAAACTAAGATTATGGGATTGGGAGTGCCGGGTCATGGTTCGCGACCAGGAAGTGGTGGCTCTCAGACCAGTAACTAACGGCAACCTGGGAATTGCCGTTGATCTGGGTACAACCAAAATCGCAGGTTATCTTGTGGATTTAGAAACCGGTAAAACTCTATCTGCAAAGGGTATCATGAATCCTCAGATAAGCTATGGGGAAGATATCATCACCCGTCTGAGTAAGTCCATGGAATCCCATTCCAAGGCAATAGAGTTCATGGAGCTTGCCTCTCAAGCTATAAACAAGCTTACCGAAAGACTCTGTGAAGAGGTAAATGCCTCCAAAAATGATATTATGGAGGCTGTGGTGGTTGGGAACACCGCGATACATCATTTATTCCTGGGCTTGCCTGTAAGACAACTCGCCCGTTCTCCTTACATCTCAGCCCTTTCCAATGCAATTGACATCAAATCGAGGGACTTGGGTCTTGATTTTGCCTCTGGTGCCTATGTCCATCTATTGCCCAACATTGCCGGCTTTGTAGGTTCCGACCATGTGGCTGCGCTCCTTGCGACAGGGTCCTTTGTGGATGATGATCCTGTTTTGATTCTGGATATTGGAACCAATACCGAGGCTACTCTGATTGCAAAAGGCAAAATGACCTCACTTTCCTGCGCTTCAGGACCCGCATTCGAGGGTTACCAGATCAAACACGGCATGCGAGCCGCAGAGGGGGCTATCGAAAAAATCAAAATTATAAATCAAGAGGTACAATACCAAACAATTAACAATGTATCTCCGATCGGTATTTGCGGTTCCGGCATCCTTGATGCCGTGGCTCAGCTCTATTTGAATGGAATCATTGATAAGGGAGGCAGAATGGAAGATAGCCACCCCAAGATCCAAACAATTGACAATAAACGCCAATTTATACTTGTTGATGCTGAAAACAGAGAAGGTCAGGGTCCCATTACAATCACACAACAAGATATCAGACAACTTCAATTAGCAAAGGCCGCCATCCGAGGCGGAATCCAGGCACTTATAGAAACTCATGGTCTCGTGGACGAGGATATAGGTCAAATTATTATTGCAGGTGCTTTTGGCAGCTATATCGATGTAAAAAGCGCCATGGACATCGGAATGTTACCAACGCTGCCAAATGACCGCTTTCATCAGGTAGGAAACGCTGCCGGTATGGGCGCCAAACTGGCATTGATTTCCACGGTACAGCGCGCTAAAGCCGCAAGGCTTGCTTCCAAAATTCACTACCTGGAATTAGGCGGGATGCCTCAGTTTATGAAGACCTTTGTTCAGGCAAGTTATATAGGAAAATATCGATTAGAAAAGGGGGAAAGAAAGGAAAATTAATATGGCAAAAACAAGAATTGCAAGCATTAAAAAAGAAGTAATCATAGGTCATGGTCTTCCCACAGTGCTTATTGGAGAACGCATCAACCCAGCAGGCAAGAAAAAAATGGCTGATGCCCTAAGGGCTGGAAATTTGGATATAATTTGCGCAGAAGCCCTTTCCCAGGTGAATGCCGGGGCAGATATCATTGATATTGCCGTGGGTACCTTTGGCGTGGACGAAAAAGATCTTCTTCCCAAAGCTGTTCAGGCTGTAATGAGGACCGTGGATGTTCCCCTTTGTTTTGATAGTGCTAAGCCTGAGGCCCTAAAAACAGCACTCAAAGTTTATCAAGGAAAAGCCCTAATTAATTCAGTAAACGGTGGAGCAAAGTCACTTGATTATGTTTTACCCCTTGTCAAAGAATACGGAGCGGCAGTGATCGGGTTAACTCAGGATGAACAGGGAATACCGGCAGATCCTGACCGCAGAGTGGTTATCGCGCAAAAGATCATTGAACGAGCAGAAGGAATGGGGATTCCCCGAGAAGAAATCATCATAGACTGTCTTGCCTCTGCCGTGGGAGCCGATCAAGGCTCTGGTCTTATCACTCTGGAAACAATAAGAAAAGTTAAAGCTACAATAGGAGTGAATATTACCCTGGGGGCAAGCAATGTTTCTTTTGGCATGCCAGGACGCGACCTGATTAACAACGCTTTTATCTCCGCCGCTATTTCAGCAGGTGCAACCAGCCTCATAGTAGATGCATCCAAGGCACACACCGCAATACTGGCCATGGATTTCATCCTGGGTCAAGACCAGAGGGCAAGAAGATATACTGAAAATTACCGGACAACCCATAAGAAGAAACTTCAATAATAAGAAAAAATGCCTTTTGTACGCCATATCCCATTAACCCTTGATCTAGATATTGTCCTGCGTCGACTGGAGTCTGGTCCTCAAGAGAGTCTGCGGCCAGATTTTGTGACTCTGGTAAAAGAACTGCTTGCCTTTGTCGAAGACCACCATTTATTAATGCCAGCTATGGCCTATCAATACCTTCCCCGTGAAGATTTCTTTTCTGAAAGCTTACGCCTAAAGGAAATCAAAAAGCTCAAGGGATCGTTGGTATCTATGGTTCTTCCTGCTGCAAGGGAACTGGCTCTTGTTGTGATCACTATTGGTGCTACTTTGGAAGAAAAGGTGTCTGAATACGCAAAACAAAAGGCGTTAATCAAAGCCATGGTACTGGATGGTGTTGGTAGTGCTGCCCTGGATACACTCAGCCTTGAAGTGTTACATATTATAGATCAAGACGTTGCATCCAAAGGCTTAAAAACAAGTAGCCCTCTTAATCCAGGGATGCCAGGTATTCCCCTTTCAGACCAAAAGCGTCTGTTCAATTTGGTACCTGCGGAAAAAATCGGAACCCGTTTGAATGATTCACAGCTCATGATTCCGCAAAAATCAATTTCAATGATTATAGGCATAGGCTCTGACATGCCTACATGGACATTAGCTGAAGTCTGTGCACGATGCAGTCTGAAAAAAACCTGTCGTCATAGATTCCCTCTGGAAAAATAAGCAATATATTTTGATTCATAAGTTACTTAATTATTTCATCAACGAAGGTAGCCATAAAGCTATATCTTGAAACATGAAAACCAGAATAATGCCAAAAGCAAGAATCGTCACAAAGGGGACAACACTTTTAATGATAAAAGAGAGCGGTTCGTCAACAATACCCTTGACCGTGAATATATTAAGCCCAACTGGCGGGGTGAGTAATGCTGTTTCAATAAGCATCATCAGTATTACACCAAAAGCAACAGTGTCAATCCCCAAGGCAGGAAGCATCGGTGCGATGACAGGGATAGTCAAAACTGTCATTGACCCACCGTCCAAAAACATCCCTAGAAGAAGGTAAAGAATAACAATTAAAACAATTACTCCCCAAGTTGGTAAACCCGAAGAAAAAATGTATTCAGCAAGGTTTGCAGGAACCTGAAGAAGTGTTATCACGTTGGACATGACCAAAGCGCCAATCATAATCATTATAATCATTGTTGAAAGTACACTACTGTCTATCAGGCACTGCACAAAACCCTTCAAATCTATCTTATGAAAGATAAAGGCACAGACAAGGCTATAAATTACCAGTAATGCACCTGCTTCAGTAGGAGTAGCAATACCAGTATATATACTACCAAGGACAAACACCGGGCCAAGAATTATGATAAAAGACTTTCGCAATGAGAACAGACGTTCGGCCCAGCTATAAGAGACTGCCTCATATTTACCAGTAATTTTAGAATAGATTATGATATATACGCTGAACATGCCTACCAGCATTATACCCGGAATAACGCCAGCCATGAAAAGATCTCCAACTGAAGTGTCAGTCAAAAAGCCATAAACAATAAACCCAATACTGGGCGGAATAATTAACCCTAAACTACTGCCAGTTATTGTTCCGATAATCAACTTTTTATCATAACCTCGCTCCAGTAGTGGTTTCATGGCGACAAGAGTTATAATTGCAGTCACTGCTGTGCTTGATCCAATCATGGCTGCCAGGATACCTCCGGTGATACAGGTGCCCACGCCCAGACCGCCCGGCATCCAGCCAAGCCATTTACTGCTCAAATCATATATCTGTTCACCCAGACCACTTCGTGATAAAATCAGACCGCCAAGGGTAAACAAAGGAATAGCAAGTAAAATAAAATTAGTAGCAGTGTGCTCTGCCACAATGGGCAGGGTATTTAAGCCGCTGATACTTCCATGGAAAAACAATAGACCGGTAAGACCTACCAACCCCAAGGCAAATGCTATGGGTACGCCCCAAAACAAAAGGGCCAGGGCAAAGATAAGAATACCCAGAGACTGGCTGAAAAAATAAACAGCGATTCCAAAAGAAGCTGATAGTATAAAGAGAGCAACAATGAGAGCCAGTGAGACAGATGATTCTTCAGAAGATTTTTTAGGATTTTCTTTTATCCAGAATATTCTGGTTTGAATTTTTCTTATGATTTGAATGACACTTAAGGCCATGCCGCTGGGAATCGCTAAAAAAACAAACCACATAGGATAACGGAACAGACCGTCGCTCATGGAATTATATTTTACGGCTTCCGTGAAATGGTTAAACCCGTAAATAACTAAGGCAATTATAAAGATAAGAGATGCAAGATCAGTGGCCACTCCAATTGCTTGCCTGCTACGGTCGGGCAGATGGGTAACAAAGACATCACAGGCAACATGTTTATCTGATTTTATACCGTATGGAACAGATAAAAACGTGAACCATATAAATATCAGAGTCGAAATAGCCAAAACCCATGAAGTAGGCTGATCCAGAAAATGCCGTGAGAAAGCCTCAAAAGACATAAATAAAGCTACTGACAACATCATTAGACCAGCCACCAGAGCAAAGACAAAGGAGATACGATCTATTAAAATCCCCGGACCCTGCTCCGGTGAAACAGCTGGTTTATTCATTTTATTTCCTTAATCAAAGCTATTATAAACATATTATAATATTTATTTTGATTTTTCCAGCAGGTCCCATAGTTCCTGATATTGATCACCAAGCTGTTCTTTTGCAAATCCCTTCATAACGGGTTTGACAGTATTAACAAGTTTAGCTTTTTGTTCACTGGAAAGTTCTTCAAATGCCTTTACTTTAGTTTTTAAGAAGGCAAAATCTTCTGCCCGCTCTTTGGTTGCATAATCTCTTGTCCATGCCTCATAGCTTTTGGCTGTCTCGGATATTATTTTTTGATCTTCCTTGGAGAGTTTGCTCCAGGATTTATTGTTGATCACAAGCCACATGCTGAAGTATGGTATTGTCGGGTCAACAGTTAAATATGGAGCCACTTCATAGAGTTTGGAGCGTCGCCATCTGGAAACTCCTGAGCCGGCTCCCTGGATAGTTCCACGTTGCAGACCTGTATAGAGTTCTTTAGAGCTCAGACTAATCGGGATAGCTCCCAATGCCTTATACATGGTTGCCATGGCTGTTCCTGCGGTACGTATTTTTAAGCCTTTAAAATCGTCAATAGTTGTAATGGCTTTGTCCCTGCGCCCAATCAAACTGGTTCCAAAAGACCATGCAGCAAGCAGCCTACCGTTGAAATATTTTTCAAATTCAGCTGAAGCTATCTCGCGAGTCCTGGGGTTATCAAGGAATTTATAGTAATGTTCATAGCTGTCCCAGCAACCCAGCGCACCAAAAGATCCAATAAACTCAAGTACTGGAGAACGGCGGCCGACCAAGGCTACATGCAAAAGGCCAATATCAATCTGGTTTTTTGACATGGCTGGCATGATAGACTTTGCATTGTACAAAGATCCTGCCCCATAGTGTTTAATGTTAATCCTGCCGTTGGTTTTTTCTGCCACAGCGTCTACAAACTTCTGGGCAGCAATTTCATGGTTGCTTTTTGGTGGCGTGGTGGTGGCAAAAGTCAAGCTTCCATCTCCGGCAACAGCCCAGTTGGAACTAACCATGATCATAAATAGAGAGGCAAATAAAAAAAGTACAAAATTAAAAAAATTGAGTCGTTTCATTTTTTTTCTCCTCCAACAGAGATACCCTGGTATCTGTTGTGTTAGGTTTGAAAATATTTACGTTCCAGGGAACGTAAGTGGTCAAGGCCGATCAAATCATTAAACTCATTAAAAGAAACCATCTGGCTGCTGAAGCCAGCCGTGGTCCCTGTAGTTGCGAGTTCAGTCATCAGATCGCCTACGACCTTTGCTACTGCGTATGTGGTAGCCACCGGAAAGACGACCGTGTTGTAACCGATCTTTTCCAATTCAGTGGCAGAAAGCAAAGGAGATTTACCCCCTTCTATATTATTGGCAAGCGTTGGAGCGTCTATCTGGGTAGTAATCATCTGCATCTGCTCTATTGTGGTTGGAGCTTCTATAAAGATTAGGTCTGCACCGGCCTCTGCAAAGAGGTTACCCCTTTCAATGGCATCTTCCAGGCCATTGACAGCCAGGGCATCGGTTCGGGCCATAATAACAAAATTGTCATCAACCCTGGCATCCACTGCTGCTTTAACTTTGGCAATCATTTCTTGTTTTTCAATGACCTGTTTATCAAGCATGTGACCGCATCGTTTGGGAAAAACCTGATCCTCAATGAACATTCCGGCTGCTCCTGTTCTTTCAATTTCCTTGACAGTATGTCGAACGTTAAGCACATTACCATGTCCGGTATCACCATCTGCAAAGACCGGAATATCGACTATGTCAACAATTCTGCGGACGCAATCTGCCATTTCAGTTAAGCTCAGAAAGGATAGGTCTGGTTTTCCTAAGAGTGATGCGCTGGCCGAGTAGCCGCCAATAGTTAATGCCTTGAATCCTGACTGTTCCACAATTTTAGCTGTCAGTGCATCATGGGCTCCCGGCATAATCAGTATAGAGTCGTCTATAATATATTTCCGAAGTAAACTTGTTTTTTTCATTTTTTACAGTCCTTTATTTGCTCATAGCAAACCTATTGGGTAAAAAGGTCACTCTACACGTAAGGGATTGGAAAAGACCACCAGTACTTTGGCCTGTTTCTTGCCAATGCTACGAGTCATGTGAGGTCTGTCAGAGTCAAAATACATGGCATCCCCGGTTTCAAGGATATAGGTTTGACCGTCGTAGTAAAATTCACTTGTGCCTTCCAGAACAAATGCTACTTCCTGACCTTCATGCATAAGAGGTTTAGGGCTGAATTCCTTGCTGACAGTGACTATATAGGAATCCATGAGCCGGTTTGACTTGTTGAATGAAAAAGATTCATATATAGAATCAGGAGATGCGCCTGGATGAGTTATGGGCTGGCGTTCCTCAGACCTGACAAGGCAAAATTTTTCCTGTTTCTGTCTGGGCTCCTCTCCGGTGACAAGAGAGATAGCATTCAGACCGAGACCAAAGGCAATTTTAGTCAATGTTCCTATTGTTGGTGTTTTATCATTATTTTCTATTTGGGATAGATAGCCCTTGGACATTCCCGTAGTCTTGGCAAGTTTCTCAAGCGTCCAACCATGCTCAAGCCGTTTAGCTTTAATACGTCTGGCAATAGCTTTTTCTAATGTTCTGCTTTCTTTCATTTTGAGTTTAATTTATAATAATTATATTGTTTACTGTTAGAAAACAGAGAAGTCAAGGATTTTTAAAATTTTTTCAAAAAGGAAGCAACGATCAGTGATGCCCGGTTAAATTTTTGCGTATAATTTTTTCTCTTTAAAAACTGACTTTACCTACGATGAAGGTAAATTAAACGATAAAAAAGTGAAAAATTAATTTGATTTAATTAATTCACAATTCAAACTTTGACACCATTTACAGATTTCTCTTAAGGAAGCGGCCTGATAGCATTCAACCCGAGAGGACAAATTGCACGGAAGGTTCTTGACTTTTACACCTCAATGTTATGCTTGTGTCCTCGTATGAATATCGTCACCAATCCCTTACCAACATCAAAGTCTTCGTTCCAGGTTAATGGTTTTGGAGGGGCTGAATTGGTTCGCGCTAAAGAAATTTATCAGTTTGGAATCATTCCAGTCGACCAAGGTGTTTATTTTTTGAACGCCGACATCTCTCAAATGATTCATAAATTCATTAATTAATTGCTCACCGATACCCTTATGCTGGATAGAGGGATCAACGCCGATGGTATCCAGGGTTGCTTCTCCCTGGAAAATACCGTATTCTCCCATATAGATTCTCCCCATTACAAACCCCACCACCGTTCCATCTTCTTTCTCTGCCACAAGCGACGCTGGCAAATAATCTTTGGATTGAAAAAGCATTTCAAACTTCAGCTCATAGTATTCCGGCCGGGAAGCCTTGAGTACTTTCTCGTCAATCACAACCACAGCGTCAAAATCGTCAGCCTTCATGAGTCTAATTTTAATGGCGCTCTCGTTCATGGTGCCTCCTTTCTCTTTGCTTTAATTATCCATGGTTTTATTTTATGTCAACACTTAAACGTTGACAATGTTTTTTTACAATATTATCAACTAAATTGAGTGATTTTTAATGAGCATGAGCCGTGGTCCTACTGCTACTGGTTTTTCTTTCGATTTTTCCTGGAAATTTGAGTTAGATGATATGTTCATTAGACTTTTAGATAATTGATAATGCACTAAATAGCCATAATTTGGGCATAGCTGAGGCGTGACAAATTTTGCAACCCTTAATATATGGACGCTTGGTATCATTATTCAGAAAAAAATATGAGGGATTACAATGAGTCTTAAAGATGAATTCAGAAAGATGATCACAGAATTATCGTCAAAATTTATGTTCTCACCAATATCTGACATTTTCTTCCCACCATTCCATAAAGGTGGTCAACCAAATGATGCCCAGTTTATGGCTATCAGCCTGGAAAGCGGGGCGGCAGGTATCAGCTTTGTTCTCCTGCCTGATGAAAAAATGGAACAATATAATACCTTAAAAATAGCTGATTTTACAGGTAAAGATCCCCAAGAATTTGCGCTTGAATTTGGCAATGAAGGTCCGATTAAAGAGATGATCAGCCTGGCGGCTATTAACGCAATTTGTCAACATGTCATGAGGGAGACCAGTTTTGTGGCTGAATCTGCTATCGATTCATTAGGACTGTTGTCGGTATCTGCAGGAGACAGGATCGGCATGGTAGGTTTGTTCTTAGGGATAGTTAAAACTATAAGGAACGTAGGCGCAGAACTAATTATTATTGAAAAAAATGAGCAGTTAATAAGCAAATTCCCTAATCTGCCAATTACACTGGATACTACGGAGTTGAGAACATGCAATAAAATCTTATGCACCAGTACGACTATATTGAACAATTCACTCGATGAAATTCTTGCCCACTGTTCACCGGATGCATTTATCTCTATCATTGGCCCAACGGCAGGATATTTCCCTGATCCACTTTTTGCCCGCGGTGTTGATGTTGTGGGTGGAAGGGTGGTAAAAAACGGTGCGCAGTTTCTCCAACTGCTCGCAGAAAGAAAACACTGGGGAGAAGCTACACAAAGGACCTGTTTCCAAAAAGAAACATATGCCGGTATAATTTAACGGGTGATTCACTTCACTTTGTCATCCCTGAATACAGAAGGTTCTTCATTCTTGATAAAAAGCTTGATCATTGATGGTCCACCTCCGGGGTTGTGGACACTTAATTATGCTTCCCGGGTATATGCCTGGACTTATGAATAATCGAAACCTTAATCTTTGTCGCCCAAGGTAAACGAGGAATAGATTTTTCTGAAGAAAAACCTATTCTTATGCCATCCACACCGATTCTATAAAAGTGCCTGAGAAATCTATTATAAGCTTAGGTCTGTTAGATCTCAGATCCCATGAGACAAAGCAGGTGAGCAGGTCAATGAGAGATCGTTCTGCTTCTGTCAGTTCTTCAGCAGTTATATCTTTTGCCCTCTGCACGGATGAAATAATTATCCTGTCTACCTTTGTAGATGCGTTTAGATCTTTCAAGTGGGGAGCGGTTTGTAACTGCTCAACCGCTTCTTCCCAGTGGATTCCTGCTACTTTACGACGCAGTATATATGCATTTCCCCTGTTACGTATTGTCAGTAATGGAGGGTTTGACTTTAGCCTGAAGCCCATGGTATGGCCACCAGTTATTCTTGACGCTATCTTCTCCATGAGTTCTTTCTTTTTTTCAAGCTCTGGAAGCTGTTTTACCTGAATTCGTTCGAAAATAAACTCATTATCATTAATGGTAATTTCTTTTAGGCGAGTAGGGTCAAAGCCTATGTCCATCAGATCACCAATGGTCAGGACGTGGGAGAGTGTCTTCCCCTGTTCCTTAAGCCACGCAAGGAGGCTCGGCCTGCTGTAATTGGGTAATGATTCAACAAAATGAGCAGGATTTTTTTTAAAGGCTTCAGGAAGAAGAATCTGCAGGTTCTTGTCTCCCATTACAAAAGACGGTTTGCTTGACAAATTAGGAGGGGCATAGGATTGCAGGGGAAGAGCCGCAACCTTGGGGGAAAGAACTATCTGCTCCAGGGAGTCACCACCTGTATAACCAAGCAATTCTCCGATTCGGCGCCTGAAGGCGATGAGTTTGGTTATAAAGCGGGTGAACATGAACCGCATGAGCACGGAGGCTTCCCCTTTTTCTATCTCACTGTTAAAATAGGTTAACAGCGCAGAGTAAACTTCCCTGAACTCAGCTATGGTTCTACTAACCATTAGCTCGTTGTCTCTCATGTCAATAACATCCCTTTTTCTTTTTAGGTGTTGCACAAGTTTGAGAACAGAATCTCTGATATCTTTATTCTGAAATCTGGGGGGCACGAAGATCATATAATTATCTTCATTTCCTGAAATGGAATAACCGATTATTGCCTCCACCGGTTCCCACGCCTGTTTAAGGTATATATTATAGGTAGGATCTTCTTCCGGTATTATGTTGTCTAAGATTCCTACGGCGGATTTTTTTATAAGGAAGTCCCTGAAATATTCGAGTATGCGATTGCCAAGCCCTTTATTTCTGAACGGCAGGGCTACTTCAACGTATACAAGGTAATAACAGGGAATAGGCTTTTTCAGATAAAGCATATTGAGTCGACCTAAATTTTCCCCTGACTCGGCATTTATTTCAAAAACACTGAAGCCGTTTTGAGAGTTTTCAGGTTTAAGACGACCTATCTTGCTGCCGGATATGGTTTTATTTACAAGATCCCATAAGTCGTTGAAAAGATCCGGCAGGTCGGGAGATTCGGTAGATCCTAATTTCATACCCTCATAGATGAGGCCTATCAGTCCCATCCTTTCATTAATACCAAGCTTTTGCTGCTTAACGGTCTTGTGTAAGGGCAAAATGTCTTGGGCGGCACCCCTTGTCATTGCAAATTTCCTCTCCGGCACATTGCATTGTTATTGTTCATCCAACAAAAAAAGCGGAGCATGTGCTCCGCTTTTTATCCCTAAGTATTTACGTTGTCACATGCTAAGGCAGTTCTCTGCTCCTGCTAAAATAAAAATAAAAGCCTTTAAATATCAATGTGACAATCATTATTTTTCTCCTTAGATATTTACTTATTTCCATTTGAGGCTTTTGTCAAGGCTTTTTTGTGATTACTCAGGTGTCTTGCCACAAAGGCACTAAGGCACAAAGCTTTTGAATGACAAATGCCTCTATCAGTTATACTGCAATAAATGAAAATATTAAATACCATTGCCTATATATCAGGACAGGGGAATCTCTTTTTGAATGGCCGCAACACACATAGCCTTAGAGTGTATAAGGCATCCCTGTTTGTTTCTCTATACAAAGGTAAGCAGAACCGTTTATCTTCTATGATATTGCCATAAGAAAATAACCTTTAAATTTTACTGTGC
>JAYEMW010000147.1:0-3876 GCA_034718555.1 Thermodesulfobacteriota bacterium | reverse complement strand
CCTGCATATACCGGGCTTGTAGGGCTTCCGGTGCAAAAGCAGCCGTTAATGTCCGTGCCCCCGGCAGAGGAGTTAAACCAGACATCCTTTTTTATCTCATCATATACATACTCAAAGCCTTCAGGTGAAAGTGGAGAGCCTGTCTGCCATATCTCCTTCAGGGATGATAGATCATAGTCCTTGCCTGGGCTCAGGCTTTGGGATTTGAGAAAGTTGATGTAGCTTGCACTGGTGCCGAACATGGTGACTTTTTCTTGCTCAATAAGCCTCCAGACAGCCCCTATATCCGGATAACCGGGGTTGCCGTCATAGAGGATAAGGGTGTTTCCCGTGGCCAGGGATGTGAGCATCCAGTTCCACATCATCCAGCTACAGGTGGTTATAAAGAAATGGACATCATCTCTTTTTAGGTCCGTGTGCAGTATGAGCTCCTTTAAATGATTGATAAGGATGCCCCCTGCGCCCTGGACCAGGCACTTGGGTTTTCCTGTTGTGCCGGAGGAGAACATTATATACAGGGGATGATCAAAGGGCAGTTGTTCAAATGGGATATCAAGGCCCTTTTCCGGAGACAGAAAGTCATTAAAGTATATGGAGTTGGCAATGTTGCCTATGTCAGGGGAGTCTTGTGTATAGGGGGTGACTATCACCTTTTCAATAGAGGAGATGCCCTGTGTAATAGCGGCTGCATTGCTGAGGGAGTCAAAGGCCTTTGCCTTATAGAAGTATCCGTCAACAGTAAATAGTACCCTTGGCTTTATCTGATCAAGGCGGTCTATGGCAGCGCCTGCTCCAATATCAGTGGCACAGGAGGCCCATGTGGCTCCTATGCTGGTTGCAGCAAGCATTGCAATGGCGGTCTCCATCATATTCGGCATATATGCCGCTACCCTGTCTCCCGGCTTAATGCCCATTTGCTTGAGGGATTTTGCAAGGCGTGCTACTGTGTCATAAAGCTCTGAGTAGCTCATTTTTGATGACTTCTGGGTCTCTCCCCGGAAGATGAAGGCCGTATGATCATCTCTAAACCTTAGCAGGTTTTCCGCAAAGTTTAATCTGGCGCCTTCAAACCATTTGGTCCCAGGCATTTTGTGGACATCGTCTATTACCGTGTCATACATCTTAGAGTATTTTATGTCTGCAAACTCCGAGAAGGATGCCCAGAACTCAGGGATGTTTTCAATTGACCATTTGTAAAGGGCCCTGTATTCATTAATGTCTAAAGAGTGTTTTTTGTTTACAAAGTTCATAAACCTGTACATGTTAGAGTTTTTTACCCTCTCATCCGTTGGTTTCCATAACATCTTGGCCATTGTGGAGTCTCCTTATGGTTAATGGTTTATGGCGTTGTGTATTTACAGCTATTAGTTAAGGGAGCCTTTTATAAGGCATCCGGTGCTGTACGCCGGGGGAAAGAATGTATTGTAATTGGTTATTGTAATACTTGATCGGTATTTATAGCAAAGAAGGGGAGATTTTACAATAGGGTTTGGGGGAGGGGTATCTGCTCAATAAACCGGGGGAACCCCCTCACCCTAACCCTCTCCCGCCAGGGGAGAGGGAATTAATTGAGTAAAATTATTTAAAAAACTCCCTCCCCTTTGATGGGGGAGGGTTGGGGTGGGGGTGAAAAGCCCCAGTTTATTGAGCTATTACTTTGGGGGTTGATGTTTATAAAAGGGGCTAATAAGGCTTATTGTTATGAAAAAGGTAAGAGCAAAACATAGAAAAAAAATGGCCATCATCTCAAGCTATTTTAAAGGAGAATCTTATGGCTTGCTCGGGCCGCAGATGGCCGCCACTATAATTCAAGATAATACCCTGTTTGACTGTATTGTAGTTGCTGTTACAAAGGAAGATGACAAGGTTCTAATAAAAAAATCATTAGCTGATTATTTCGGTGAATGCCGGCCTGTAGTAGGTTTTTCTACCTTGAGCGGCCGAGAAGATCTCTTTTCACTTGCAAAGGAGTTAAAGGATGAAGGAGCCCTTACCATATTGGCAGGTCCTCAGGCAGATGTAGATTATTTAGGCGAGGTTGGATGGCGAGACCACAACAATCGTTTTCACGGTATGTCAGGGCATTTTACATTTGCCGTTTATGGCCCGGCGGAGCAGGCTATACAACTGTTGAAAAATTTAGATGGTGATGCATGGAGAAAAACTCCGGGGCTGATTTATCAAAATAAGAATGGGGATTTTGTCCAGAACAATAAAAATTCATGGGACGAAAGGTATTTAAAAGATGTTAACTGGGATAATATATATAGATTGGGAAAAACCGGGCTTATCCCTATTAAAATTACCACTGGACAAATTTTACAGCAGATAGGATGCCCCTATGCAGCCGGTAAAAAATGGACCATGATAGACTATCCGGTTAATCTTGAATGCAAAAATAACTGCCGAGTAAAACTTCCCTTAAATGGCTGCAGTTTTTGTGATGTGGCAGTGGATAAGGGTTTTTACGGTGAATTGAACATTCAAACAGTTATACATCAAATTCAAGGGCTCCCTGAATCAACAGACGGTAGGAGAATTCCCTTTGAGCTAATCAACGAGAACCCCCTCCATAGACTACCGCAGTTGTTAAGAGAGATCAGGAACGCCGGCATAAGGCCTTCACGGATTAACCTTATTCTGCGTGCAGACTGGCTTCTGCAGGGGAAGGAAAATCTAATAAAGGCACTATCCCTTGCAAAGTCAATAGACATGAAAATCCTCCTTTCCTCCATAGGATTTGAATCATTTGACAATACTATACTCCATAATCTCAACAAAGGGCTGACTGTTGAGACTAATCTTAAAGCAGTTAGTCTTATAAGAAAACTAAAGGAAGAATTCCCTGATTATTTGATGTATTCCAGAGAGGACGGGGCTATTCATGGTTTCATACACCCCACCCCATGGGACAGCAAGAAAACATCCTATAATATCCAAAAGTCAGTAAGTATGTATGCCCTTCAATTTGACATCCTCCCCCCTCACAGCACACCCCTTGTAATTCATCATGCCTCAGCCCTGGGAAGATGGATACGGCGGATAGAAAGGAAAGAGAATATGGAGTTTAGGAGATATGGCAATATCATTGGCTGGTGGTAGTAAAGTACGGTTAAGCTCATTTGCAGTTTTACTACTTGACGATTTTCTTAACAGTTCAGCACCAAGGCAAAGAAGGTATATGAATCATAAATCTTCCCGAGTGCCGACCAGCGGGTTTCATTTATAAGCCGCGGATAAACGCGGGCTTCGCACACGGATAAAAAAATAACTGTAATAGTTCACCGCCCGCTTCGCTCAAGGCCCCAGTACCATCTGCCGGAGCTACGGGGCAGGCGCAGAGGACGCAGAGATTGTGTTTTTTTATTGCTTTCCGCTGACCCTCCAGAAAGATGGCGGGCAGGGAGGGCGGAAAACAATAAGAATAAGCCCCTTTGGGGCATTTCGTAGCACCTCGTAATGGTAAGGCAATAAATAATAGTGCATCTAAATTAAATTGTTATACAGCAAAGCTCTTGAATAGTGTTCCTTTGCGCTTTTTGCGGTAAAATAATAATTTTTATCTGCGTGTGTCTGCGTGTGTCTGCGGCGAAAAATTTTTTAGACAGGATGGACATGATATTCAGGATAAAAAAAATATGTGTCAACCTGTGTCATTCGGCCGCGGATACACGCAGGCTTCGCACGCAGATAAATAACAAATAATAAGATTTTTTAGCCATTTCTAAGCCGCCTGTACGGCGGTGAACATTACTCGTTGCTCGTTGCTCGTTACTCGCCTGCCTGCATTTCTAAGCCGCCTGTACGGCGGTGAACATTACTCGTTGCTCGTTGCTCGTTACTCGCCTGCCTGCATTTCTAAGCCGCCTGTACGGC
>JAYEMW010000146.1:0-3904 GCA_034718555.1 Thermodesulfobacteriota bacterium | reverse complement strand
TGCAGAGGCGCCTACCCTGAATTTTATCTTGCTTACAGCCTCATTCTTTAGCTCGAGATTAAGCCTTTTTCTTATGCCTTCAGCCTCAAATTTCAGCTCCTGCATCCATACACTATCAGTAACCTTAACCGTCAAGACACCTTTCTTTATTTTGGAGGGCTGGGCATGCATTGAAATTCTTTCTCCAACAACACTGTCCCAGATATCCCATATCCTTATATCATCAAAATCTATGGGCAAAGCAGATGTCACGATGATATTGTTAATTATATCCTTGATATGGATAAAACCCTTTTGCGAGTTCCGACCGGAGATTAAATTTTTTACTCCTGACTTTTTAAACGGACTCCTCTTTTGCCCCATTGGTCTCCCCTGTAATTTGTATCAATAAAATATAACCGTTCACGGTTAACCTATAAAAACTATCATCTATTTTATCTCTTGACGCAACTCTTTTTTAGTATTAAGTTTAAGAAATAATTTAAAGAGGTTTTAACATGGCTTGGGATTGGGAAAAATTGCAAAAGCAAAAAACGAGTAGAGGTACGGAGACACCTAACATGGAAGATATTTTCAACAAATTCAAGGGAATGAAAGGTAAAATCCCCGGTTTTTGGATTATTATTTTCATTGTAGTGGTCTTAGTATTCATATCCTCATCTTTTTATACCATTGGTGTAAATGAGGTTGGTGTAATACAAAGATTTGGTAAATATGCCAGAACAACACCTCCGGGACTAAGCTTTAAACTTCCATGGGGCATAGAAAAATTGACCAAGGTTAAGGTTCGCCTCGTCTATAAAGAAGAATTTGGTCTTAGAACATTAAGGGCCGGAGTTAGGACACAATACGCCAGATCATCCGCTTATCTTAATGAATCACTTATGCTTACCGGAGATCTTAATGTGGCGGTAGTCCCATGGATTGTCCAATATAGGATCAATGATCCATATAAATACCTTTTCAAGGTCAGGGATGTAAAGACTACCCTGAGAGACTTATCCGAGGCCACTATGAGGCTGGTTGTAGGTGATAGAAGCATAAATGAGGTCATAAGTAAAAGAGAAGTAATTGCAGACCAGGCCAAGGTGCTGCTGCAAAAAGAATTAGATGAAGCGGAAACAGGCATAAATGTTGTCACCATTGAAATGAAAAAAACAAATGTTCCAGAGCCGGTGCAGCCATCCTTTAATGAAGTAAACCAGGCGACTCAGGAAAAAGAGAGAATGATTTACCAGGCAAAGGAGGCATACAACAAGGCCATTCCTGCTGCAAAGGGAAATGCTGAAAAAACAATTAAATCAGCCGAGGGTTATGCACTCGACAGGGTAAACAGGGCTAAGGGTGACGCATCAAGATTTCTCGCACAATACGCTGAGTATGAAAAAGCAAAGGATGTAACGAGAAGAAGGCTATATCTTGAGTCTTTAAAGGATTTTTTCCCGAGATTAGGAAGTAAATATATTATAGATGAGGATCAAAAAAACGTTCTTCCTCTGTTAAATTTAGGAAAAGAGAAGGGGGTTGAGAAATGAAAATAAAAGGCCTTATCTATGGATTGTTAATTATAATAATAATTTTTCTTTTTGGTTCAATCTATATTGTTGATGAAACTGAACAAGTCGTTGTAACGCAATTTGGGAGGGCTACAGGTGAACCAAAAACAGAACCGGGCATGTACTTTAAACTTCCCTTTATACAAAATACGAATTATTTTCCAAAGAACTTACTTGACTGGGACGGGGATCCCGGACAAATTCCAACCTTAGACAAGACCTTCATCTGGGTAGATACATTTTCCAGATGGAAAATTGTAGATCCCTTAAAATTTTTCGAGACGGTAAATAATGTATATGGGGCGCTTGGAAGATTAGATGATATCCTTGATCCGGCGGTTAGAAACTTTGTGACCTCTTACCCATTGATAGAGACGGTAAGGATGACCAACAGAGAATTGGACACCTTTGAGGTAGGAGTAGATGAAACAAGGAAAAAAAGCACCCTTGGTGAAATAAAAACAGGAAGAGATAAAATCACTAAAGGTATTATAAAGAAGGCCCAACCGAAATTATCTCAATTCGGAATCGAGCTGGTAGACGTCAAGATAAAAAGGTTGAACTATGTAGAAGAGGTTCAAAAATCAGTTTACTCCAGGATGATTGCAGAAAGAAAGCAGATAGCGGAAAAATTTCGGGCCGAAGGAAAAGGAGAGGCAAGAAAAATAGAGGGTGACATAGAAAGAGAGATGAAACGTATAACATCAAAAGCCTACAAAACGGCTCAGGAAATAAAGGGAAAGGCAGAGGCTGAGGCGACAAAAATCTATGCCCTTGCATATGGTAAAAATCCTGACTTCTATACCTTTATTAATACACTCGATATTTACAAAACCACTCTCGATAAGGACACCACCCTTGTCCTTTCAACTGATTCGGAATTTTTTAAATACCTGAAAGATTACAGTGGGTTAGAAAAATAAGAGGTCAACAATGGTTAGAACAGAGATATCGCTTTTTTTAAAAAATGTACCAGGCGAATTAGGAAATTTAACAAAGACATTATCACAGGCAGAAATAAACATTGATGCTCTCACCATTCAGGATGCATCTCAATATGTTCAAGCCCTATTTACGGCCAGAGGAAAATCCCTGAAGAGGATCGCCTCTGCGGCAAGTTACGGCTCAATGAAAAAAGATTCAGCAGAATTCGCCCTCATAAGGCTCCTTGTAGACCAGACCGACAAAACAGTCGATCTCCTGGCAAAAAATGATTACATATTTGATGTAATGCCCGTTATTGCCATCACTATTGAAAATAAGCCAGGTGTGCTTGCTGAAATGGCGGAAAAATTTGGCAAAGAGGGAATAAATATCAACTATATCTACGGCTCAGCAGTCACAGGGACAGAAAAGTCACTCTTTATATTCTCTCCGGAAGATATAGAAAAGGCAGCCAAATTATTTCCAGATTATTAAACACAAGAAATTCTTTTGACAGGATAAACAGGATATTCAGGATATAAAAAAACCCGTGTTAACCTGTGCTATTCGGCCGCGGATACACGCAGGCTTCGCACGCAGATAAAAAAACTTTGTTCACTGAACGGCTACGAATATCTGTATCTGCGTTCATCAGCGTATATCCGCGGCAAAATAATAATATGTATTCTCTGCGACCTCTGCGTACTCTGCGGTAAAAAAATATATTTATCTGTGGTTGTCTGTGTGTATCTGCGGCTAATTTATTCTCTTTCTTTTCACCCCCTGTTTACCCCGTTAAATTCACGTCAGTGACAGCGAAGCGTATTTAACAGGGGCGGTAAGAAACATAAACCCCATAATTCATATACCAATCATCATTTCCGTCATAGGTTTAAAATGAATGAAGTTGATTTAAAGTATGAAAAAAAATATGAAAATATTTTAAAGGATAAAGTCTTAGAACTGTTTAAAAATACCAGTGCCAAAATTTTCCTGTTTGGTTCAAGGGCAAGGGGAGAGTATTTGAGAGGGTCGGACTTTGATATTGGCGTTGAATCAGTAGATTCTAAGATTTTCCAACAATTAAAAATTCAGTTTGAGGATTTCCATGAAGAAAGCATAGTACCATATAAAGTTGACCTCGTTTTATTTGATAGTGTAAACCCAAATTTTAAAAAAGAGGCAAAAAAGGATGCTATAATATGGAAAGCTGACTAAAATACAAGGCTAAACAGTATGAGAATGCTGTAATTGGTTATTTAAGTTACACAGAATAAGTAGAATAATAAATCTGTGTAAGCCTGTGCCATTCAGCCGCGGATACACGCGGGCTTCGCACGCAGATAAATAATAAAATTTATTGATCTCAGCGAACTCTGCGTACTCTGCGTTGAGAAAATTTCTTAGACAGGATGGACATGATA
>JAYEMW010000145.1:0-3943 GCA_034718555.1 Thermodesulfobacteriota bacterium | reverse complement strand
ATAACAACCCTTGTTTCTCTTTTAATCATTGTTGCATTGATTACCCTTTCCGTATACTGGGCCAGGAAAAAAAGACTGATCTCCTTTGCCATACTCTGGGTTTTTATAAACCTTGTAATAGAGTCCTCTTTCATAGGTATTGAGATGATATTTGAGCACAGACTTTATCTTCCTATGGTTGGTTTTTCCCTTTTGCTCTCCTACACCATATTTAACTATCTGCCAAACAGGCGCATACTTACTATTGGGGTTTGTGTTGTCATCATTATGTTGCTTGGGTATGGGGCTTATGTGAGGAACAGGACGTGGAAGGATGGCGTTACGCTCTGGTCTGATGTTGTGGCAAAGAATCCATTGAGCTACCGGGGGTATAATAATTTGGGACTTATTATGCTTCTCCAGGGATTTATCGATAAGGCCATCATTAACTGCTCGGAGTCCATCAGGTTAAAGTCCGACTTTCCAGAGGGACATAATAACTTAGGTATGACCCTTGCACGTCAGGGAAAAATGGATGATGCTGTTTATCAATATAATAAGGCTCTAAAAATAAACCCGAGATATGTGCAGGCTTACAACAACCTCGGCTTAGCCCTTGCACGTCAGGGAAAAATGGATGATGCTGTTTATCAATATAATAAGGCTCTGCAGATCTCCCCTGATTATACAAGTGCCCACATTAACCTTGGACTTTCGCTGATTCAACAGGGAAAAATCGACGAGGCTGTTTATCATTATAAGGAGGCCCTTCGGATTGACCCGGAAAATACAGAGGCCCATATGAACCTTGGGGTAATATTAGGACGTCAAGAAAAAGTCCAAGAGGCCATATATCATTACATGGAGGCATTACGGATAAATCCTAACAATGAAAGTGTCCATTACAACCTTGCAGGAATACTAAACAAAAGAGGTGAGATAGATGAGGCCATTAAACATTATAAAAGGGCCCTTGATATCAGGCCTGATTTTCCCGAGGCGCATAATAATATTGGGCTTATTTTGGTCAGTAAGGGTAAGGTGCAAGAAGCTATCAGTCATTATCTTGAGACGTTGCGTATCATGCCGGATAATGTAGGGGCCCATATAAATCTTGGGGTTGCACTTGTTGGCCAGGGGAAGATCAAGGAAGGCGCCACGCATTTCGCCCAGGCACTCCGTATCAGGCCGGAAGACCCAAATGCCCATTTTTACCTTGGATCGATCTATGTTATTGTCGGTAGAAAGGACCTGGCTATAGGTGAATACAGGATCCTGGAAAAAATCCGACCGGATCTGGCAAAAATCCTGCTAACAAGAATCAACCGGGGAATGAAAAAGAAGGCAAAATAAGAGACGGAATTATACATTGGCGTCTGATTTAAGATGATTATTTTACATGACTTTTTCATAATAATCCGGATTTTTGTTGAAGAATTTCAGGTTAATATTGTATAAGCGTGTGTTTGCATGTATCACATAAGAATATTTCATACTTTACTTTCAATTTTTTATGATTTTATTATAATCAGAATAAAATAATTGAAAAAGTTATTTTAAACACACAATGTAACTGAAGGGGCGGAGCTGTTTTCTAAGATAATTCCCGGCGCAAAAATAGCGTGGTTACCATTCATCATGACAATGCAGCTATTTTTCATGATGGCAATAGCCTTACCAATCGCTTATTTATGCGTCTTTGTAAGGGATATGGATAATCTTGTGACCCATATTTTACGTTTGTGGTTTTTTTCGTCCCCAGTCATTTGGTCTCAAGATAGAATCCCGGAAAAATTGCGCTTTCTCTTAGATATTAATCCAATGTATTATTTTTTGGCAGGTTATCGGAACATTCTCCTTAACAATTCAAACCCGGACTATATAACCCTGTCGCTCATAGGCGCTATGTCATTCATTTTTGCTTTGTTCATAATATACTATTACAACCATCATGAGTATAAAATAATAAAAGCTTTGTGATGTAGCTATAAGGAATAAATAAAAATGAATAAATTCAACAACAAAATGAAATGAAAATATTAGAAGCACAACCAATAGAGTTAGAGACTGCTCAAACAGATAATAGAAAACGCCTTGTGGATACTCAACAAATCGGCGTAAAGTATATAATCGGCGGCAAGAGGGAGGATTTCAAATCACGCACCTTTAATGCTTTATCAAGAGGACATAAGAAAAAAGAATTCTGGGCCTTAAAAGATGTCAGCTTCATGTGTCACCCTGGTGACATTCTCGGCATCATCGGCTCCAACGGAGCCGGAAAAACCACGCTATGCAGGCTGATCTCCGGATTACTTCGTCCTGATGCAGGCCAAATTAGAGTATTTGGGAACGTCTCCGCCCTGTTATCCCTTGGTATAGGGTTCAACCCTGTGCTCTCAGGGGGAGAAAATATCGTCTTAAATGGAATGATGCTCGGCTTTTCTAAGAGATATATCAAAGATCTGTTTCATGAAATAGTTGAGTTTTCAGGACTTGAAGGTTTCATTAACGAACCAATAAAGAATTACTCAAGTGGTATGAAATCTCGCCTCGGCTTCAGCATTGCAGCAACAATCGAACCGGAGATATTGGTCATCGATGAAGCCCTAAGCACCGGCGATATGAGCTTTTCTGAAAAGGCCGGACAAAGGCTCCAACAAATTATCTCTAAGTCGAAAACAGTAATTATAGTAACACATAGCCTGCCTTTTGTTGAGAGATTTTGCACCAGGGCGCTGTGGATTGACGGCGGGCTCCTCAGAGAGAATGGCTCCCCCGGCAACGTAATTAAATCATACAAAAAATTTGCCCAACCTGCAGGAAAAAAAGCAAACCCAATAAGTTTCTCTAAAACAAAGCCTAAATCAGAGACATCTGAAGTAGTAAGGTTAAAAAATATTGGGCTCAAGTATTCATTAATTGGTAAAAATAATTCAGATAATGGTCGATCTATTATTGCCAAATCGTTTTGGCAGAAAAAAAGATCATTCTGGCCCTTAAAAGATATTAATTTTACAGTGAATGAAGGAGAAGTTCTTGGAATAATAGGTCGAAATGGAGCTGGTAAAACAACGCTATGCAAGACGCTTAGCGGCATTTTAAGACCTGATGCGGGAAAAATGTTCATAGATGGCGAAATAACAGCCCTGTTAACCCTCGGATTAGGCTTTAATATGCAGCTTACAGGCAAAGATAACGTGTATCTAAATGGGCTGATGTTAGGAATTCCGAAAAAGGTATTATTGGATTTATATCCTGACATTGTAGAATTTTCCGGTATTAATAAATTCATAGATGAACCGGTTAAAAATTACTCCAGTGGAATGAAATCCCGGTTGGGATTTAGTATAGCAGCCATGATTAAGCCTGATATTTTCATCATCGATGAAATACTGAGTGCCGGAGACATGTCATTTTATGAAAAGGCCGTCAACAAAATACAGGAGCTAATGGAAAAAGCCAAGGCGGTTATAGTAGTTACACACAATATGAGCTTTGTTGAGCAAGTGTGTACACGGGCCATATGTATTGACAAAGGGGTCGTGATGTTTAACGGCAACCCTGATGAAGTTGTTAGTAAATATCGGCAGTTATTAAAGGCCCAAAAATGATGCATATACAATAGCGCTCTATATGGCTCATTCACTGTATGGCTATGATAAATGGTGCGCCCTGCCCTATCACCCAATTAAGTGCTCCTTATCAATGACAATTTTTTGTCAAATAATGACAATTTTCGACATATCTTATTAACAAATGATTTGCTTGCAAATTTTCAAATTCCCTGCATAACTCTGCGTCCTCTGTTTACCCCGTTAAATCCTAAAAGGCTATTTAACTAGGAGGCTGTCCGAGAATAGTAATTTTTTCTCAAATCGAGGAATACGAAAAAAATTACCGCAGGTATATGGTTGATATTCCGAGGATAATTTTTTGAGCATGACAAAGAGTTGAGGAAAAAGGA
>JAYEMW010000144.1:0-3962 GCA_034718555.1 Thermodesulfobacteriota bacterium | reverse complement strand
AGCCTAAGCGCCTGAAATCGAGCATTACACATTATGCCGAAAAGAAATGACATATCAAAGATTTTGATCATAGGCTCCGGGCCAATAATCATTGGTCAGGCCTGCGAATTTGACTACTCCGGCACCCAGGCGTGCAAGGCCCTTAAGGAAGAAGGCTTCGAAGTCGTTCTTGTAAACAGCAACCCGGCAACTATCATGACTGACCCTGAAATGGCAGATCGCACGTATGTTGAGCCGATTACACCGGATTTTGTTGCCATGATTATAGAAAAGGAAAGGCCCCATGCCCTCCTTCCCACTATTGGCGGCCAAACAGCCCTAAACGTCGCAGTAAACCTTTCTGAAACGGGCATATTAAATAAATTTGATGTAGAAATGATAGGTGCATCAATAAAATCAATTAAAAAAGCCGAAGATCGCAATTTATTTAAGAAATCCATGGAAAAAATCGGGCTTAAGGTGCCAAAAAGTGGAATTGCCCATGATATAGAAAGGTCCATGGATATTGCCGAAGAGATAGGCTACCCAATAATAGTAAGGCCTGCTTTTACCCTTGGCGGAACCGGCGGCGGCGTAGCCTTTAACCGGGAGTACCTTGAAAAACTGGTTTCCCGAGGTCTCGATGCAAGCCCTATAAATGAAATCATGATAGAGGAATCAGTAATAGGATGGAAGGAATTTGAACTCGAGGTAATGAGGGACAAAAACGATAATGTAGTAATAATCTGCTCAATTGAAAATCTTGACCCCATGGGTGTTCACACGGGAGACAGTATTACAGTGGCCCCAGCCCAAACCCTGAGCGATGTTGAATACCAGCTTATGAGAGACGCATCCATATCAGTGATCAGGGAGATTGGCGTAGAGACCGGCGGGTCCAATGTCCAATTTGCTATCAATCCGGAAACCGGCGATATGGTAGTTATAGAAATGAACCCAAGGGTTTCGAGAAGCTCAGCCCTTGCATCCAAGGCAACGGGTTTTCCAATTGCAAAAATAGCGGCTAAATTAGCTGTAGGCTATACACTTGACGAACTTCCCAATGATATTACCAAGGAAACATTGGCCTCATTTGAGCCGACAATTGACTATTGCGTGGTTAAGATCCCACGATGGACCTTTGAGAAGTTTCCTGAAACCGATGATTATTTAACCACAAGCATGAAATCTGTTGGCGAGGCAATGTCCATTGGAAGAACATTTAAAGAGGCTCTGCAAAAAGGTCTTAGATCCTTAGAGATTGGTTGTTTTGGCCTTGGGGCGGATGGAAGGTGCATATTGGAGCATGATGGAATGCCGCCTTCGTTAGACAACATAAAGGAGAAGTTAGCCAATCCAAACTCAGAACGTATTTTTTATATTCGTTATGCAATTATGGCTAATATGGACATGGAGACAATTCACCAATTAACTGGCATTGATTACTGGTTTCTCCGTCAGATAGATCAAATAGTGAAGACAGAAGAGGAAATAAGAGATGCCGGACTCCCACTGCCTTTGGACCTGATGAGGAAAGCAAAATCCAGCGGCTTTTCTGATGTTCAACTGGCACATCTCCTTGGAACCAATGAGGATAAAATCAGGGCCTCCCGAAAAAAATCTCTCATTAACCCGGTCTACAAACTGGTTGATACATGTGCTGCTGAGTTTGAGGCACATACGCCTTATTATTATTCTACATACGAAAAGGAGAATGAGGCCAGGATCTCCAACAAAAGAAAGGTTGTAATTTTGGGAGGCGGGCCAAACAGGATCGGTCAGGGCATAGAGTTTGACTATTGCTGTGTTCAGGCCTCCTTTGCACTAAAAGAAGAAGGCGTTGAAAGCATAATGGTTAACAGCAATCCTGAAACCGTTAGCACAGACTATGACACATCTGACAAGCTTTATTTTGAGCCCCTTACCAAAGAGGATATTATCAGTATTGTCGAAACGGAAGATCCTTTAGGTGTTATTATGCAATTTGGCGGGCAGACTCCCCTTAATCTCGCTTCTTCACTTGCCGAGGCTAAGATTCCCATGCTTGGCACGCCACCGGAAAGCATTGCCCTGGCGGAAGACAGGAACCTGTTTAAGGCCGTTCTTAATAAACTGGGCCTATCTCAGCCGGACAATGGAACGGCCACGAATGTTAAAGAGGCCATATCCATTGCGAAGTCAATAGGCTATCCGGTAATGGTTCGGCCGTCCTTTGTGCTTGGGGGAAGGGCTATGCATATTGTATATGACAGGCCATCTTTAGAGGAATTTACAAAAGAGGCCTTAATTGCCTCCCCTGATCACCCTGTTTTGATTGACAAATTCCTTGAAGACGCCACTGAAATAGATGTAGATGCTGTCTCCGACGGAAAAGAAACCATTATTGGAGGGATAATGGAGCATATAGAAGAGGCGGGCATACATTCAGGAGATAGCGCCTGCGTTCTTCCGCCCCAGGGATTGACAAGCTCAATTATAGAAAATATCCATAGACAAACCAGGGCCATAGCCGCAGAGTTAAAGGTCGTAGGCCTGTTAAATATTCAGTTTGCCATTAAGGATCAAAACTTATTCATTTTAGAGGTAAACCCCAGGGCATCGCGAACTGTTCCATTCGTCAGCAAGGCTACCGGCGTTTCCCTTGCAAAGATTGCCACAAAAGTGATGCTTGGAAAAACACTGAAAGAGCTTTGCCTAACAAATGAGATAGTGCCTCGCCATCTTTCAGTAAAAGAGGCGGTATTTCCTTTTAATCGTTTTCCTGATGTTGATATTGTCCTGGGGCCTGAGATGAAATCCACAGGCGAGGTAATGGGCATTGATGCAGACTTTGGCAAGGCTTTCTCAAAATCTCAGCTTTCTGCAGGCCAAAACCTGCCGACAAAGGGAACCGTTTTTATTAGCATTAAAGAACCTGATAAGGGCAAAATCTATCCCGTAGCAAAACAACTGCTCGATATGGGTTTTAGCTTTCTCGCCACATATGGCACCTCAAAACACCTAAAAAGCCTGGGTATCCCCAATATAACAGTAAAAAAGATTGCCGAGGGACACCCTCACGTGGTAGACTACATAAAGAATGGTGACATCCAGCTTGTTATTAATACACCATCAGGCAAAGTAAGCGCAGGGGGGTCTAACAAAATCAGACGGGCAGTATTAAGATACGGGATCCCTTATGCAACTACATTGTCAGGGGCCATGGCCATGGCCATGGGAATAAAAACCCTGATATCCGGAACAAAAGATGTTAAACCCCTTCAGGAGTATCACAGCGAGATAAGCCCGGTTCGTGATATGCGGATTATACACTAAAAGGCCTGCTTTGAAGATACATAATGAAATTTTATGATAAACCAAAAGAAGATTGCGGTGTGTTTGGTGTGTTTGGACATAAAGATGCCTCAAAGTTAACTTATTTTGGGCTATATGCCCTTCAGCACCGCGGCCAGGAAAGTGCGGGCATTGTATGCTCTACGGAAAAGGAGATCAATGAACATAAGGGCATGGGGCTGGTGCCGGAGATATTCGATGAAACCATATTGGATAACCTTCGCGGGCATATAGCCGTTGGCCATGTAAGATACTCAACAACCGGTTCTTCTGTTGCAAAAAACATTCAGCCTTTTGTTGTAACCTATGCAGGAAAAACATATGCCATAGCGCACAACGGGAACCTGGTAAATGCAGGAAAGATAAGAAGGGGGCTTGAGCAAAAAGGCTCTATTTTTCAGACCACCATGGATACGGAGGTCATTCTGCACTTGTTGGCCCATAATATGCGGAAGGGGTTAAATGAGGGGCTTGTTAGTGTAGTTTCTCAAATCAAAGGAGCCTATTCGTGCGTACTGATGACTGATGACAAAATAATTGCCTTTAGAGACCCTAATGGGTTTCGCCCCCTCTCCCTGGGGCTGCTTGACGATGGATATGTTGTAGCCTCTGAGACATGTGCCTTTGATCTAATAGACGCCCAATACATC
>JAYEMW010000143.1:0-3964 GCA_034718555.1 Thermodesulfobacteriota bacterium | reverse complement strand
ACCATTACGGTTTCAACAATTTTCTTCATCCCAACATTCAATATTATTTAGGACAGGCAACTCATAAAATAATTGAATTGACGGGTATTTTTACTCCGCAACAAAATGCAATAAAGAATTATACATATTTTGATAAATCAAAACTCTTCATAATTGGTGACATTAAAGTCACACCATTTTGGATGGATCATTCTGCATTTGATGCATATGCGTTCTTAATCGAATCGAATGGAAATGCGATATTTTACTCAGGTGATTTCAGAGGACATGGAAGAAAGCATAAAGCTTTCAAATGGTTTATCCATAATGCTCCAATTAATGTTGACTATTTATTATTAGAAGGAACTCAAATTGAAAGGAATACCAAAAAAGATAAGTCCGAGTCAGAGATTGAAAAAAAGTTAGTTAACGTTTTTTCAAGTAATGATGAAATAAATCTCATTTATACATCAGGTCAAAATATAGACAGACTGGTGTCAATTTACCGTGCATGCAAAAGAACAGGGAAACTGTTTGTTATTGATTTGTACACAGCAACCGTATTAAAAAGGCTTTCAGAGTTTGCATCATTACCATTTCCTTCAAAGGATTTTAGCGACATAAAAGTAATATTCCCATTTTTTCTTTGTAAGCGGTTAGCAAATGAGAATAATGAAGAATTGTTATATCAGTTTCGTAATTATAAAATCACGAAAAAAGAAATAGGTAATAACAAGAAGAATATTGTCATGGCTGTAAGGCCTTCAATGAAGTTTGACTTGGAACATATTCAAAATATTGATGGCGGTAATTTGATATACTCATTATGGGAAGGTTATTTACAAAAAGAGCATATCGCTAATTTCATTGATTATCTGAAGTGCAGGCGGTTTAATTTTCTTAAAATACACACAAGTGGCCATGCTGACATCGAATTACTTAATCAAATGGCGGATGCTATTAAACCCAAGTGCATAATTCCGATTCATACGTTCAGCGGAAATGAATATAAGCACCATTTTGATTATCCTATATTGGAAGTTAAAGATGGTGAAGAAGTAGTAATATAAAAATATAACATAATGGGATAAACAGTCTTAAATAGCGTTAACGGTTTACCTTTTCGGGATTTACCAAGAGATAATTATTGCATAATGCGATCTGTCTGTGAATAGATACCGTAACTCTGAAGGAGGAAAAATGAAAGTCGTTGTATATGGTACTGGAGGAAGGGATCATGCCCTTGCTGATAAATATGGAGATAGCCAGCATGTAGAAAAGGTATATTTTTTGCCGGGTAACGCCGGGATTTCTTATACACCTAAGGGTAAGAGAAAATTAATAGAGTCTATAGACATCAGAGATTTTAACGATGTAGTAAAATTTTCCATTGAAAACAAGATTGACCTTGTGGATATAGGATCTGAAAACCCCCTTGAGGAAGGCCTGGTAGATATCTTAAATGAAAATGGTATAGGAACAATTGGGCCAAAGAGGGAATATGTTAGATTAGAAAGTGACAGAGAATTTACGGACAATATATTGATGGAAATAGGTGTTCCAAAGCCGGAATACAGGGTTTTTAGCAATGCGGAAGATGCTAAAAAATATGTTAGAAATATTGGGTATCAGGTTTTTGTGAAACCAAATGGCCTTGCTGCGGGAAAGGGCGCTATTGGATGTGAAGATGTTGAGCAAGCGGAAAATGCTATTAAAAGTATCATGATAGACAGAGTATTTGGGAAATCCGGGGAAAAGGTTGTGATTGAAGAAATGAAATACGGAACAGAGATTTCCTTTTTTGCCTACCTGGATGGCGAACATATGCTTCCGCTAAAGATGTTTGTGCAGGATTATAAAAGGGCCTTTGATCCGGTTGACGAGGATTCTATTAGTGATTTTGGAGGGAATCTCAATACTGGCGGCACCGGGTGCTATGCGCCTCATAAGCTCACAACCCCATGGCTTGCTAACAGAATCATAAAAGAGATTGTGAATCCAACGGTGAATGCTGTTTATAATCGTGGAGATTTAGGATTGGGATGGAATTATAAGGGCGTATTGTATTTCGGCATGAACCTTGATCCATATAACAACCTGGACGTTTTTGAAATCAATGTCAGGCATGGTGATCCAGAATGGGAGGTTCTGTCCAGGAAATTGAGTACTGATCTGCTCGAAATAGGCATGGGTGTGTGGGATGGTACGCTGGACAGGATTACCCCAACATGGAATAACCAGCACTATGTAGATGTAGTAGCCATGGAGGGCCGTTCAAAGGCAAGCAGGGGGTGGAACAAGGGATATCCCGGGCGCTATGGGAGGGGCCATAAGATAGCAGGATTGGATAAGATCGAGAAGGGCATTGCCGTTTATTTTTCCGGAGTGAGGGAGGATGCGGAGAAAGGCCTCGTAACAGACGGAGGAAGGGTCTTGCATATAATAGCAGGCGCTTCAACCATTGAGGGGGCCAAAGAAAAGGCCTACAGAAATATATCGCACATTTCTTTTCTCGATCATAAAAGCAACAATGAAAACTGCTTAAGATATAGAAAAACAATAGGGGACTAAATCGTGCCTGAACGAAAAGCCAATTCAGGCACGATTTTAGATTTTACCCGCCTGCCGTCCGTCGGGCAGGGATTGCGGATTTTGGATTAAAAAACAACGCAATTTCAAAGCCTTGAAGGTTTGAAGCCAAAACTTGAAAACTATATTTCGAGGTTTTCGTTCAGACGCTGTTAATTAGGATTTTTCAAAAAGAGGCTCATCAATATCTAACACCTTTAGGGGACTTTTTCTGGTAAATAATTTTATTATTTTTCCAACGGTGTATGCGTTCCCTGTTAGCATCAATTTACAGTTTTCAAAGCTACAGCCGGAAATATCGGTTTCTCCTCTTTCAAGGACTATAATGCAATCTTTAAACTGACAGTGATTGAATGTTTTCCCATCAAGCAAGACCCTTTGCTTGGAAAAATTAGAATTATTGTACTGAACCTTATATCCTTCCATTTTTTATACTTTTCTTAAAGGATTAAATCATTATTCCTTTCTTGATGCGCTATAATTATTTGCTGCATCTATCAGGGTATCAGATGCTAAAAGAGCGCAGTGAACATTCTCTTCGGGCAGGCCACCCAAATTGTTTAAGATCTCGTCCTGGCTTATTTTCCCTGTGTCTTTAATATCTTTCCCTATTGCCAATTCACATGCCATACTACCTGCAACAACAGTGGTGGCACATCCATCAGTCAAAAATTGTGCGGATGTAATTTTCTCATCATGAATACTTAAAAAAATTTCCATGGAATCACCACATGAACCCTTTATCTTTGCGTATCCCTGTGGATTTTTCATACTACCCATATATTTGGGATTATGAAATCTATTTATTACCTCTTCTGAAAAAGTATTTTGAGCATCCCTGTTTATGGCTTCCTGAATTTCATCTATTGCCTCGTCAAAATTAAACGCCATGTATCAATTTCCCTCCCTGATTAATTTTTGAAAAATTTTTCTTCAAGATTTTTTTATCGTTTTCTACCACTGTTTTTTTCTGAAATCAAGTTATTGTAGATGCATTAATAATTTTTTGCTTTTTTGCTTGACAAATAGTGAAAACTTTATAAATCTGTCGACAGTCGACCATTAATATTTTATTTATTGCATCAAAAAAGTGGTAAGGCGAATAGATGTTTTTAATATATCAGACCCCTGAGGCGGCTTTTTGGTTGTCATGTTTTTTGATACTAAAAATCATATAGAAAAGGGATGGGACAGGCCTGAGACAAAAAGTTTGATGGCTGTAGTCCTGGATGCCTTGCGTACAAGGATTCTCACTGGAGAGCTCAGACCTGGGAGTAAAATAAATGAATCCGATGTTGCATTGAAGCTTGGTATAAGCAGGTCACCGGTTAGAGAGGCCTTCAGGGTTTTAGAGAGAGAAGGTCTCTTAGTTACATTACCGAGGAAGGGATCATAT
>JAYEMW010000142.1:0-19889 GCA_034718555.1 Thermodesulfobacteriota bacterium | reverse complement strand
TATGTTTTAATTATCTACATGAAAGATCCTGTTATTCTTGCAGATATCAAAACATATCATTGTATAATTTTAAGTTCATCTAAGCCTTTGTCAACCTCAACAAATTAGATTAAAAGCGTATATATAAAAAAATTAATTGTTGCAAATAGTTTTAGGGCATATAGTTGTCCTGGTGCATTGAGTCATATAGACTGTATTGTACATAAAAATGGATTTACTTTTTGATATAGTTACCTATTCGGAGCTTTAAAAATATTGAAAAAGTTGCTTAGAGGCGAAAAAAAGCGTTCATACGTAAGGCAAATGTTCGATCGTATTGCGCCGAAGTACGATTTTATGAACAGGCTAATTTCATTTGGGCTGGATCAGCGTTGGCGAAGAAAAGGGCTGGAAAGCGTGAATGTCGGCACAAAGGATATTCTTGTCGATATTGCATGTGGCACAGGTGACATTGTAGAACTTGCCTCATCAATGGGAGCAACCGCTATAGGTCTGGATTTTTCATCTAAAATGTTATATGTTGCTAAATTACGCAATATGTATGATAATTTTATACAGGGTGACGCATGTCTATTGCCATTTAAGAATGCATCTATAGATGTAGTTACATGCGGGTTTGCCCTTAGAAACTTCGCTGATTTAGGTAATGCCATTGAGGAAATGGGGAGAGCGCTTGTCCCTGGAGGGAGGTTAATGTTTCTTGAGGTATGTTCCCCAAAAAACCCACTTCTGAAGGCAGGACATGCATTTTATTTTCAAAAGGTGGTCCCATTTATAGGCGCTGTACTGGCGGATAAGAATGCATATGCATACCTCCCACAGTCCGTTGCCTATCTCCCCCCAGTTCATGAGCTTTTTGCCCTACTCCATGGAGCAGGTTTTTCTAATGTGCGCCGCAAGATGTTTTTTTTGAATGCAGCGCAATTGATCACGGGTATCAGAAAATAACCATATAATTTTTTCAATTAAAGCGGGAGGAAAAATCATGAGGATAAAAAAATTAATCATTGCCATTGGAATTTTGCCTTTATTATTCTGTGTTAGTGCGAATAGTATGGCGGAAAACACAGCTAACTCATTAACCTTATCCCCTCTTTTTGGCGGCTATCTTTTTGGAAACGATCAGGATATCAAATCGAAACCAGCCTATGGCCTTGGAATAGGTTATAATTTCAGCAAAAAATTGAGCATTGAAGGTGCCTTTAATTTTATTGACACGGAATCAAAGGAAGGCAATAGGGATATAGATGCATTATTCTATAACATAGATGCCCTCTACCATTTCACGCCATATAAAAAATTGCTGCCATATGTAAGCGCAGGCATAGGCGCCATTACACTAAACTATCAAGATGAGGGAGCTGATACGGATTTCACAATTAATTATGGGGCCGGCTTGAAATATTTTCTCAATGAATCTATCGCCCTAAGAGGTGATATCAAGCGCATCCTTTCCTTTAATGAAGCCCATCACAATCTTTTATATACTATTGGTTTGACTTTTTACTTTGGGGGTGTAGAAAAAATGGAAATAATGGAGGAAAAAATTATAGAGCCTCCAAAGCCTAAAAAACCTAAGGTCTTGCCGCCTAAGGCCCCTGCTGACTTAAAATCCGAGAAAGTTGTTGTTAAGCCCCCAAAAGACACTGATGGCGATGGAATACGCGATAGTCTGGATAGATGCCCTGAAACACCTTCAGGCATTGCTGTAGATAGCTCAGGATGTCCGGTTGATTCTGATGGTGATGGGGTGGCCGATTACTTAGACAAATGCCCTGACACACCTGAGGGTGTTCAGGTAAATGTGGCTGGATGCTGGGTGTGCAAGGGGACAAGGTTTGATTTTGATAAATGGGATATTAAGCCGGAATATTATCCGAACTTGAATAATATTATAGATTATTTAAAGAAAAAACCTGATGTAAAAATTGAGATCCAGGGGCACACCGATAATATAGGGGCTAAAAAATACAACAAGGTCCTTTCGGAGAAAAGGGCCAGGGAGGTATTGCGGTATTTTGTGAAAGAGGGGATTACAAAAGAACGTCTTTATGCAGTAGGATATGGCCTGTCAAGGCCTGTTGCATCCAATGAAACCGAAGAGGGGCAGGCAAAGAACCGAAGGGTTCAATTTAAAATAATGTATTAAGGCATTAGTAACCGTTCACGGTTCAAAGGTTCACGGTTCAAAGGTTGGATTCTCGCCACCATACGCTATTTTGTAAACGTTTTATACGGGAAAACCGCTCGCTTCTACTTTCCCACAAATCCAGAACATGGTTACTTGGCGATGATGTGGCAAACCCCGTATTCTTTACAAGCATTTCGGGAATCCAATTTGAGTTTTTTCCCTAACCCCTAACCCTGAACCGTGAACGGTTACAGGCATTATTTGGTCTGCTGTATTTTAGGCTGTATTTTAGGCTTGAAAAATAACAATCTTTATGGTATATTAATATCAGTATCTTTTTTGTAAATTAAAACATTCTTATTGTAAGGAGGTCAAGATGAGAAGGTCATTTATTTTCCTCATAACATTGATAATAATTTTTATAGGCCAACTCTCAGTTGCAGATTCAGGTGGCGGATGGCCAGGGAATGACAAGGAAGGGGCAAATGCTTTACGTCAATTAAACCCCTGGCAAGATTGGGGCAATGGTGAAACACGGGGACCCAATATCTCGGAAGACGGTGATGGTAGATCGTTTTTGCCTGGCTTTGAAAACATTCCAGGTGGCGGAGGCTCTCTTTGGGACTGGCAAAATTCAGATAACCCGGACTCTATGTTTTACGATGGGCCTACAGCCGATGCAGGACCTGATCAGACGGTAGATGAAGGCACCGTAGTGACCCTTGATGGATCTAATTCTACTGATTCAGATGATGGAATATCCTACAAGTGGACTCAGACACATGGTGCAACTGTCACTATCGACAGTGATACAGGGGCACAGGCTACATTCACTGCCCCACAGGTTGGTCCAGGCAATGAGGCGTTGATATTTCAATTGGCTGTGAGCGATAATGGTGGGAATAGAGACACTGATCGTTGCGTTATAACAATTACATGGGAAAATTATCCGCCTACAGCCAATGCAGGCCCTGATCAAACAGTAGATGAAGGTGTTTTAGTGACCCTTGATGGATCTAATTCCGAAGATCCAGACGACGGGATTGCATCTTACCAGTGGACCCAGACATCAGGTACAACTGTTACTATAGATAATGAATCAGAGGCACAGGCCACAATTAATGCTCCATATACCGGCCCTCCTAATGATACACTCGCCTTTGATTTAGAGGTATGTGACAATAATGGTTTATCTAATGCCGACAGTGTCGAAATACATGTATCACATAGAGCAGATGGCGATTTAGCCCCACTTGGCAATAGAGACGGCATTGTTGATGTGGGGGATGCCCTAATTGGACTGCGTTTTGCCCTCGGACTTTTAGCACCGACCCAGGAAGACGTTTATCATGGAGACACCGCCCCATTAGATAATCAGGGTGAGCCATCCCCGGACGGGCAGATCACTATTGGAGATGCCCTGGTGATATTACAGATGGCCCTCGGCATTACACATAATGAAGGCTATGATGTTGCTAAATCCAATAAGCCCAGAGACCTGTCACCTTCTGTAGACATAGATGATATCGACGAACTTGTTGCGGGAAATACGGAATTTGCCTTTGGTATCTATCATAAATTAATAGAAAAAGATGCAGGCAATCTCTTTTATTCCCCTCACAGTATTTCCCTTGCCCTTGCGATGACTTATGCCGGCGCCAGAGACATTACTGAACAGGAGATGTCTGATGCCCTTCATTTTACCCTTTCCCAAGATTTGCTGCACAGGGCTTTCAATGGTCTTGATCTTGACCTTTCAAGGCGTGGTGAAGGTTCCGAAGGCCAGGACGGAAAAGAATTCAGGCTAAATATCGCTAACTCCGTTTGGGGCCAGAAAGATTATTCTTTTTTGACGAGCTTTTTAGATTTGCTCGCTGAAAACTATGGCGCAGGAATGAGGTTGATTGATTTCTATAACGCCCCGGATGATTCCCGCATTACTATAAACAACTGGGTTAGCAATGAGACTGAGGAAAAAATTAAAAACCTTATCCCGCCAGGTGCAATAACATCACTGACCCGTCTTGTGTTGACAAATGCAATTTACTTTAATGCAGCATGGAGTTTTCCATTCAGGGAAGAACTGACAAAAGACGATATATTCTATTTAGATGACGGCAGCCAGATTACTGCCCCAATAATGACACAGACGGAGCATTTCAATTATACGGTTGGTAATAATTTTCAGGCTATAGATTTTCTGTATGACGGCAATGAAATATCAATGTTAATCCTTCTTCCTTCCTCCGGCCATTTTGTTGAATTTGAAGACTCAATCACACCAGCAAAGCTTACCTCGATTATAAGCAAACTTTCTATGCAAAATATAAAGCTTTCAATGCCTAAATTTAGCTATGAGTCAAATTCCATCAGCATTAAAAATATGCTGTCCAACATGGGGATGCCAATAGCCTTTTCTGATCTGGCAGATTTCTCTGGCATGGATGGAAGTCACAACCTTTTTATAAGCGATGTCCTTCATAAGGCATTTGTATCGGTAGATGAGGCCGGAACCGAGGCTGCAGCAGCAACAGCCGTTATTGTATCGCTGACCTCTGCCCCGTCACCACCAATAGAGTTTAATATTAACCGCCCCTTCATATTTCTGATCCGGGATATGAAAACAGGGGCTATCCTTTTTATGGGTCGTATTGTTAATCCAGCGGGGTAATTTCTTACTTTTTATAATCTGTCTTGATAGAACCAGGGTGCTAAAAAGAGATAGCTCCGTGTCAGGATCTGGAGACTTACATGGAAAGCGAAAGCTTAGATTTTAATATATCAAGGCTTGGAGAAGGCCGTATCCCTTCATCCATGTCAGGGATTCGGTTTACAAAAGACGATACCCATGTATTATTCCATACATGGGTAGAAAAAATACTACCCTGTCTGGAAAGTGGTGAACTGCCTAAATCTTTTGAGATGGCAGGCCCAAGAGAAAAGATTTACTTTGATCCCTCGAAACTTAAATGCGGAATTGTAACGTGTGGAGGCTTATGCCCCGGCTTGAATGACGTAATCAGGGCAATCGTATTTAGCCTCTTCTATCATTACGGGGTGCAAACCGTCTTTGGGTTTCGTTATGGCTATGAAGGGCTCTCTCCAAAATACCGTCACACGCCAATTGAGCTAAATTTGAATAATGTAACGGATATACATAAAATGGGAGGAACTATACTGGGTTCATCCAGAGGGCCTCAGGATATATCCGACATGGTTGATACGCTTGAACGTATGAATGTAGGCATTTTGTTCACATTAGGAGGAGACGGCACACTGCGGGGCGCCCATGAAATCCATAAGGAAATTGATCGGCGAAAACTAAAAATAGCCGTCATTGGTATACCAAAAACAATAGATAACGATATTTCCTTTATCAGTAAATCATTTGGTTTTGAAACTGCAGTCGGCGAATCCAGAATTGCCATATCTTCTGCACATGCGGAGGCCATTGGATATAGGAACGGAATAGGATTAGTAAAACTAATGGGCAGGGAATCGGGATTCATAGCGGCAAATGCCACACTGGCAAATAGTGACGTCAATTTTTGTCTCATTCCTGAGAGACCTTTTACTCTTGAAGCATTGTTAGTTTCGCTCATGGAAAGGTTGGAGAAAAGAAATCATGCAGTTATAGTTGTTGCTGAGGGAGCTGGACAGAACCTGATGGAAAAAAACAGTGAAATGGACTTATCCGGAAATATAAAGTTTAAGGATATAGGGCTATTCTTAAAAGACAAGATAGTAAGTCATTTTAAAGAATCAGGCATGGAGGTAAACTTAAAATATATTGATCCAAGCTATATGATACGTAGCTTGCCGGCAAATCCTCATGACTCAGTGTTTTGCCTTCTTCTCGGACAGAATGCCGTTCATGCAGGTATGTCGGGACGAACAGACATGGTGGTTGGTTACTGGAATGGGCAGCATACACATGTGCCCATATCTCTGGCTATTTCCGAGAACAAACGCATTGATCCAGAAGGAAGATTATGGGGAAGTGTTTTGGCCTCTACAGGGCAGCAACGAGACATGGTGTAAAAGCACGGATGTATTTTTAGTTGATGTTCCGGGGATAGCCTAGGAGGCTGTCCGAGAATGTCCTTTTTCCTCAACTCTTTGTCATGCTCAAAAAATTATCCTCGGAATATCAACCATATACCTGCGGTAATTTTTTTCGCATTCCTCGATTTGAGAAAAAATTACTATTCTCGGACAGCCTCCTACGGGGAAAAACTTTTCCATAGAGGAGGTGACCACCTTTTTTTGTCGCCATCATAGGACCAGCAGCCCGGCAGCGCTCTATTAGAACGGAATTTAGGATCTTTTGCCCATTGCATCAAGGTTTCGTGGGCATTACTTATTTCCTTAAATTTTTCACCATCACCACCCATATCAGGATGATAAAGTTTTGCCATTTCCCAGAAACCTTTTTTTATCTCCCTTTCGTGATTTCCTGCCACCAAGCTTTCCGTATTAACTTTAAGATGTTTAAGGCCCTTTTTCTGGTCAGCGGATAGCTTAGGGGTTATGTTTATATCCGGTTTTACGGAGTCAGGATTGATTCTTTTTTCAATCTTTTCATTAAGGATTAGCTGAGATGATAAGCTGGGAGAAATTTTCTTATTTCTTTTGCTGTGCCAATCCGCCCCAGCCTCAAGAATTAGCTCTTTGAGGGCATTAGCAGGGGTATGCCCGGGTTTTCGCCTGTATTCAAACCGTGAAATCGTTTTTGACCAGGCAGGCATGACGTCCAGGGAAACACAATCTTCTGTAAATGAAAAGGTTGCGTATTTGGTATTGAGTGTTTGCAATAATCCTTTGGATAGAGAAAGAACCCAAGCTAATTTCTGTTTGCATTGCACTGAACAATAGCGCCTTCCAGGCTTAACATTCTCTGCGCCACAAGAAAGACAGTTTCCGGTCTTTTTCTCGGAATTGAGGAAATTTTTTGTTTTGTTGTGATCTTTAGGATCTGTCATAATGGTTCCGTTAACTTGGTGCTTGCAATGTATTATTATAGGTATTATTACTACCATAAAGAATTAAGATATTAAAAGAAAAAACTATGCAATGCATGCATTTACATCATTGATTTCGATATTAAAAATAAGGAAGATATTTTGTAACTTTCAACCTGATATGGTTACGATTTTTTCATTTAAATTGACTTTAGTGATTCAATTTAAGTATTATAGTCAATGTTTAAGGAGCGGATTTCAGACGTCATAACTCAGCATGGCTGAGATAATCCAGGCCTCAGTCTTCTACCTAAGCAACAAAGCAGTTATAATAACAGTAACCGTTCACGGTTCAAAGGTTCAGGGGGTTCAAAGGTTGTGTTCTTATCACCTTAAGCCATTTTGTAAGCGTTGTGTACGTAAAAACCGATTGCTTCCACATACCCACAAACCTGAAACATGGTACTTGGCAATGATGTGGCAAAACCCGCATTCTTTACGAGCCTTTTTGGGATGCAATTTCAGTTTTTTCCCTAACCCTGAACCTTGAACCCTGAACCTGTGAACCGTTACTAATAATTCAATGTAAACCAAAGACAGGATTGTATTAATGGAACATTCTTTTCAATTTCTTGGCTATGACCCTTTTATGAGCGACATAGCCCAGATGATAATTCATTCTGGGCCTATGGTAAAATTTATACTCTTGCTCCTCTTCTTTTTTTCACTTACCTCGTGGGCAATAATTTTTATGAAATTAAGGCTTCTGAAAAAATGCAGAGATGAGAACAGGATATTCTTGGAGTTTTTTTCATCCAGCAGAGAGATAAGCAAGGTTTATATCGAGGCAAAAATATTCAAATTTAGCCCGTTGGCCAAGATTTTGAGGGCCGGCTATGCAGAATTTAATCGCTCAAAAACTGCACAGAGAGACCCTGGTGAAAATAATATTATTCTTTTGCAACAGCCTATCATGGATAATGTACACAGAGCGGTTAGGACGGTTTTATCTAACCAAGGCTCTCGTCTTGAAAAGGGACTCACCTTTCTCGCCACTACCGGAAATACAGCGCCTTTTATCGGATTGTATGGTACGGTTTGGGGTATAATGACCTCATTTAGATCTATAGGCCTTAAGGGCTCTGCGAGCCTGGCGGTTGTGGCGCCCGGTATAGCAGAGGCCCTGATTGCCACGGCAGCCGGCCTGGCCGCAGCTATACCTGCTGTTATAGCCTTTAATTATTTTACCCGTAAGGTCAGGATTGTTGATACGGAAATGAGAACATTTATTTCCGACCTTACAGGATTACTTGGAAGGGGACTGTTAAGGGAGGCAACAACGGAAAGGGCAAAGGGTGGATAAGGTGGACTTGGAAGAAAAAAAGCAAGAGCTCATGTCGGATATTAATGTTACCCCCCTGGTTGATGTAATGCTTGTTTTGCTCATTATATTTATGGCTACAGCGCCTATGATGAGACAGGGAGTAAAGGTAAATCTCCCTGAAACAGAAAGCAGAAGTATTAAATCTAAAGATGAGCCTCTAATATTATCCATAACAAAAAAAGGGCACGTATATATTGAAAATTATAAGATTGAATTTGATAAGCTAAATGCAAAATTAAAAAAAATATTCATTCGCAGAAAAGAAAAAGAAATATTATTAGAGGCAGATAAGGATGTGCCCTATGGCTTTGTAATCAAGGTTATGTCCCAGGTTAAGGCGGCAGGAATTACCAAAGTGGGTATGATAACTGAACCCTTGCATAAATGACAAACAAATGGTCTATTTTTAAGTCAGTATTTAAAGAGGAGAAGTGGGGTAAGATGATGACCATGTCTCTTCTCTTTCACCTGTTAGTTTTTTCTACAATTCTTTTTGGGCCATACACAGGTATTCATTTACCGGCTATAGAGGATAGGACATATCATGTCGACTTGGTTGGACCTCCATCACGGGCCGCAGTAAAGACAGGAGAAAAAGGGAAGAAGCCTAAGCGTGTAACAAAAAAGGGAGCTCATACACCAAAGACAAAGGCCAAAACAACAATCAAGGCCAAAAGAATTACCACAGGGAAAAAGAAACCAGTTCGCATTTTGGCAAAAAGAATTTCCCCTAAAGCTAAGGCCCCGTCAGTAAAAGAGTCACACGCAACCTCAGAGCTTATCGATAAAGCTATTGCAAAAATAGAGAGAAAGGCGGAAAAAGAAAGACAAAATCAAGTTGAAAAGGCCCTTAATGAAATTGAAAAAAGGGTGGAAAAAGAAAAAGAAGGCAGCATTGAAAATAAAACTGATCTCCCCGGGGAAGGAAATGGAGAATCGTCTGATGCAGGAAAAGGAGGGGTATCAGGGGTATCTTTCGGAGAAGGCGCGTCTATTCAACTTTATCAAATGGAAGTGGAGAATGCTATAAAAAATAATTGGTCATATCCTGCCGCCCTTTCTCGTTTAAAAGACGTGACAAGCCCGGAAGCGGTCATTATAGTAACTGTAAAAAGCGATGGTAAAATATTAAAGACCTTGTTTAAGAGAAAATCAAACAACCTCCTGTTCGATTCCTCTGTTTCAAAGGCTATAGAGAAATCAGATCCACTGCCTAAATTTCCACCTGGTTATCTGAAGAGTTATGATGAAATTGAAATCAAATTTAACCTTAATGATCTTGCCCAGCAATAAAGCTATTTTCCTCGCAATAATATGGACTTTAGTCTTAAGCGTAGGCGTTATTTTCCACGCAGAGCGAGCAGAGGGAAAGCTTTATATTGATATAACCTCTCCCTCAATGAGGAGAATTCCCATTGCAGTACCTGATCTTAAGTGTATAGGCTCTAAT
The DNA here is from genome assembly GCA_034718555.1 of Thermodesulfobacteriota bacterium. Lineage (GTDB taxonomy): Bacteria > Desulfobacterota > DSM-4660 > Desulfatiglandales > B25-G16 > M55B121. Next base: position 9,963 of record JAYEMW010000142.1, on the reverse strand, counting down.
AATCAAACCCCTGAATTAGGCAGAGAGCTTGCCGCCATAATATCTAATGATTTTGACCTGAGCGGTTATTTTAATCCCTTGGAGAAAGATTCGTTTATTGAGACTCCAGGTTCAGGAATCACTCATGACAGCATCATTTTTAAGGATTGGTCTGCTGTAGGCGCTGAACTTCTTGTAAAAGGGGGCTATGACTGTATAGGCAAACAGCTTAAGGTTGAAGTAAGGTTATTTGACGTCTTTTCTGGAAGGCAGTTGTATGGCAAGAGGGCATTGGGATCAATAGACCAATCAAGGCAGTTAATGCATAGGCTGGGAAACGACATCATCTTTATGCTAACCGGCCATCAGGGACAGTTTTTGACCCAGATAGCATTTTCCGGCACGGGCACAGGTGACAAAGAAGTTTACATGTCTGATTTTGACGGTCATAATCTGAGGCAGATAACCCATTATAAGTCAATAACCATATCTCCAAAACTGTCTCCTTCGGGGGAGAAAATGCTTTACACCACCTTCCTTGATTCCGGCACAGTGCTTTTAATGCGCGATATGGTAAAGGGATCGATTGCAAAAATCTCTGATAAAAAAGGACTAAATATTGCTGCCGCATGGAAGCCCGGTGGACAGGAAATTGCTCTTACCCTTACCATAAGTGGAAATCCAGATATTTATACAATAAATTCAGAAGGCAAAACATTAAAAAGATTGACGAGCAATTGGGGGATTGATGTATCTCCAGCCTTTTCCCCGGACGGTAAAAAGATGGCCTTTGTTTCCAACAGATCAGGGTCTCCACAGATATACATCCTTGATATAAGCAACAACGAGGTGGAAAGATTAACATACCAGGGAAATTATAACACGTCGCCAGCCTGGTCAAAGCCTGGCAGAATAGCCTTTGCCGGTTCCTCTGACGGAAATTTTGACATATATACCATTTCGCCGGATGGGGGTGGCTTACGTAGGCTTAGTAAAGATCAAGGAGACAATGAGGACCCATGTTGGTCGCCGGATGGACGATATATTGCCTTTAGTTCAAATAGAAATGGCGGAAAATATCATATTTTTATTGCCAACGCTAATGGAAAAAATCAAAGGCAGATAACGTTTTCTGAAGGTGAGCAATTTTCACCTTCATGGGCTTATTTAGAAAAACAGTAACCGTTCACGGGTTAAAAGGTTCACGGTTCAGAGGTTCAGAGGTTGAACTTCCTTTGTATTAAACCAATGGAATCAATAACTAAGGGAAACATCACAAAGCAGTTAACCCTGAACCCTGAATCCCGCTTTCAGCGGGAAACCCTGAACCCAGACCGAGCTGATGTCAAATTAATTTGCAATGCCGTGGGATATATAGATGTACAGTCATTTGTATAATATGAATGACGAGGTCTGAAATTGATCAAATTTCTTTCGAAAATATCCTATTTTATATCTAAATGCTTGAAATTGCAAAATAGTAATGATAAACGTATAACTTGATAATTTATAATGCCTTTTTTATAAACAAAATACAGGGAGGAAAAACATAATGAAGAGGAAAATAATTATAGGGACAATGGTGATTTTTGCATGGTCTTCTCTTTTCTTAATGATGTCATGCGCAAAAAAACAGTTGATAACAGAAGAGAAGATAATCAAAAAACCCGCAGCAGTAAAAACGGTTGAAAAGAAAAAATCTGCTGCCGAAGAAGTCAAGAAGGAGGGAATAGAAGAGGCGGAAAAAATTAGGCTTGAGCGCCTTAAGGAGCTGGAAAAGGCGAAGAAGAGTGAAGCTGAAGCAAGGAACCGCTGGCAGGAAAGAAAGTCTTTAAACTTTGAAGCCGAGGTAATCTACTTTGACTTTGACAGATCCTTTATCAGACCGGAATACAGGCCTATTTTAAAAGAAAAGGCAGACTATCTGAAAGATAACCCAAATGTACGTATAAGAATTGAGGGAAACTGTGATGAGAGGGGCACGAACGAGTACAATCTTGCCTTAGGCGAAAGAAGGGCCAATAGCGCAAATAAGTTTCTTGTTTCTCTTGGTGTATCTCCTGACCAAATAGAGATTGTTAGCTATGGCGAGGAAAGGCCTCTTGCGTTAGGACATAGCAAGGGGGCATGGGCACAGAATAGACGGGATGACTTTGAAATAATAACCGACTAATAAAGTCAAATTTATTTTAGAATCGGCAAGGGGTTAGGGATATAGCTATTGCGTTTTTTAGCCAATGATCCCGGCTCTTTGCTTCAGGGTGATCCAAAAAGAGTATATATTAAGCCGATTATCCTGTCAGTGAATATGCCTGAATAGTGATGAAAAAATTAGAAATAGTAGTATAACAACAATAAATTAATCAAAATGATTTTAAAATCAAAAACTGGAAATAAGAGATGAACAATCAATTAATCAAATTTATAGTTTTTATTTCAGTGGCCACTGGATTTATTGTCTCATGTGCATCTCAGGAAGATACAATCTACCTAAACAATCAACTTAATGCTATCCAAAGGCAAACAAAAAACAACAGCATGGAATTTCAAAAGGCCATCAATGACCTGAAGGAATCGATCAGGGCATCAGAAAACAACCCGAGGGAAATAGAGAGCGCATTACAGAAGGACCAGGAATCCCTCCGCTTGAGTTTTGCCCAGGTTGAAGCGGACATGGAAGAAATCAAAGAAATTGTCCGGAAATTATCCGGCAAGGTTGAAGAGAACAGGCATTTAATGAAAGGAGCCATAGAGGTAGACACTACAAAAGAAGATTCAATGGTATCCCAGGTCAAAGAGCTTCTTCATATGGTAGAGGGTTTAAGATCAAGGGTTTTAAAAATTGAAAATAGATATGCCTTAAGCACCTCAGCAGAAAAAAAAGAGGCTGGGTTGAAAAAAACTCAACCAGCCCCGGATAAAAAACAAAAGAAACCCATTGCGTCTGAAAAAAAATCGCAAACAGAGCCAGATATTTACAATGCGACATTAGGGTATTATAAGAGCGGCTCTTATGAAAAAGCCATAGATGGGTTTAAAGAATTTCTCAAGCTATACCCTAAATCCAGCCTTGCGGACAATGCAAATTTTTGGGTTGGAGAATGCCATAGAGCCTTAAAAAACTATGAAGAGGCAATCTTGGCATATCAAAAGGTAATTGATGGCTATCCAAAGGGAAACAAGGTGCCTGCAGCCATGCTTAAGCAGGCAGTTTCATTCGAGAAAATAAACGATAAGACAACTGCCAAATTATTGTTCAAAAAATTAATTAAGAAGTATCCAAAGTCTAAAGAGGCGGAGACAGCCAGAAAAAGACTAAAGTAAAATTAGCCGCAGATAAACGCAGACGGACGCAGAGTTTTAATTATTATTTTTTAGAAATATTCTTATAAAGCTCTTATCTCTTCGTTCTCTGCGAACTCAGCGGTGAACTATTACAAATTATTCTTTATAAAGAAGATATGGTGTTCTTGATTCAATAAAACCATCTATTTCCCTGGAGTGCCCCTCCAAAAAGCTGTGTAAATCAATCCCTTTTTCTAATTTAACCCTTACTGAAGAATCACCAAAGATAAGATCTATTGGAGGTCTCTTTAAATCATATTCATAGGGTGGAGATCGCCATGAAAAATCATCCATGCAGGTCTCTATAACACCCTTTAGAATGGCAAGTGATGTTTGGTATGGCCGATAAACATAGGGATTTAAAACATGGATCATAAATCCATGACAAACGCTCCCACTCCATTTATTAAATGTAGGACGAAAAGAAAAGTCTTGGAGCAAACACCCCTCTGTATTATTAGTGTTCAGTGATTTTTTTAGATCCGACGGATTAATAAAAGGCGCCCCAAATACTTCAAAAGGCCTGCATGTCCCTCTTCCCTCCGATATGTTTGTTCCTTCCCATATAACCTGACCTGGGTAAACTAAGGCAGTTTCAAAAAGGGGCATATTTGGTGAAGGCATGATCCACCTGAGTCCGGTATCATTCCAAAACATTGATCTTGTCCATCCTTCAAGTGGAACAACATTAATATCACATTTTAACTTAAAGGCATCGTTAAAAAAATATGCCATTTCTCCTATAGTCATTCCGTGGCGCATGGGAAGACTGAAAGGTCCGACAATGGAAAAAAACTCGGGTCGCAGTATGTTTCCCTCTACAATTTCTCCCCCCAAAGGATTAGGTCTGTCTAACACAATAACCCCTTTTCCTTTTTTAGCACACCCCTTAAGACAGTAAAGCATTGTAGAAATAAATGTATATACCCTTGTTCCAACATCCTGCAGGTCAATAATAAGCAGGTCAATGTTATCAAGAATGTCAGTCAATCTATCTATTTTGCTTCCATAGGCCGTGTAAACCGGGATATTTAATTCAGGATCGAGATATTCATCAGTCTCGATCATGTTATCCTGATCTTCTCCCCTGAATCCGTGTTGAGGGCCGATCACAACCTTGAGTTGTCCGGGAAGAAGGCCGGAGATTACATTTTTTGCGCTAATAAGGTTTTTATTGACGGATGCCTGGTTAGCAAGCAACCCCAGGGATCGCCCTCTTAATCTTTTCCAGAATCCTTCCTCAAATTTATCAAGACCTGTAGCAATCCTGGCCATTATTCTCCATTCAATTGGTTAATCATTGCTCCGCTAATATGGAAACTCATTCCACAGGAAATAATTGTTCAATAACTTGTAACATTACTGAATCGCTTATCAAAGTCATATGAACTATTTTTTGTTGATATTGAATAACAAATTTTGTTTACATGGGGAAAAAAGATGACCTTTCTATATTATTGTCATATATTCTCTCAGGCTGGGCAAGAAAAAAATTGGCTAAGCAAGCATATATTTTTTGCCTAATTTAGGATGCCGATGTTTATTACCTGAGTAATGGATAGTTTAACAAAAGATGAACTTTTGAAAATGAATCAGCCAATAGCCGGCCCCCTTTAGATTGAAAAGCGTCAGCGAGTGATCATTGTGGTAAAATTCCTGTGGTTTTGAAAATGGGATTAGGGTATATTCAAACAATTCAGGAGACAAATATGGGGAAGCAAGAAAAAGATACCGACAGGCAGAATTTACATTACAAGGAAGAGCTGTCATGGCTTTATGGCCTTCAAAAATATGGGATTAAATTTGGTCTGTCAAAGACACACAATCTTTTAAAGGCATTTGGCAATCCTCACCATGGCCGGAAATTTATTCATATTGCCGGCACCAATGGCAAGGGGTCTGTAGGGGCCATGCTTGAATCAATACTTATGAAATCCGGCTATAAAGTTGGGTTTTACTCTTCTCCCCACCTGGCTAATTTTACCGAAAGATTTAGGATTAACAGGGAATTTATGAAAAAAGATGACGCATCCTTGCTTATAAGGGAACTTAAAAAGGCATCTAACGAGAAGGAGCCTCCAACATTTTTTGAGCTAACAACTGCAATGGCGCTGATCTACTTTTACAGAAATAAAATTGATTTTGGTATTATGGAAGCCGGCATGGGTGGTAGATTAGACGCAACAAATATTATTACACCAATGGTTTCTGTTATTACAAATATAGGCTTAGATCACCAGGGATTTTTGGGTAATACTATTTTAGAGATTGCACGGGAAAAGGGCGGCATAATAAAAAAGGAAACAGATTTAGTGACCGCCGTGACTCAACTTAATGTGGCCAAATTATTTGAGTCCCTGTGCAGAGAAAAGAGCGCCCCCTTTTGGAGGGTAGGAAGCAGTGTTAAATATAAAAGATTACCGACAGGATTATTTGGGTATTATGGCCTTAAAGACAGGTTTTCTAAGCTAAAAATCGGCATTAAGGGTAGGTTCCAATACAGAAATGCCGCCCTTGCGCTACTGGCCCTGGAGATACTGAAAGCTAAAGGTACTTCTGTCTCAAACGAAGCTGTTAGGTTAGGTATAGATGATATTATATGGCCTGGAAGACTTGAGGATGTTGCTTCCAATCCTGCAATTATCCTTGATGGGGCCCATAATCCACCGGCCATGAGATCTCTTGCACAATCAATTAAAAATGATTTTGATTTTGATAAATTAATTCTGATTTTGGGTATTATGGCAGATAAAGATATCTCAAATATCTTCAAAAAGATTGTACCCATGGCTGATATGGTTATCTTCACTAAGCCGGACTATTACAGGGCGGAGGATCCTTATAGCTTAATGGAAATGGCTAAAAAGTTTAAAAAACCCGGAGAGGTCCATTTCCCTGTATCATCAGCAATTGAAAGGGCAAAAAAATTGGCCGGTAAAAGGGACCTGATTCTAATTACAGGCTCCCTTTTTTCTGTTGGGGAGGCAAAATCATATTTTGATCCGGTAAATTACCCTGCTGATGACATTTAAATCGTTACAAGTAATGACTTGAACGGCATACATGCTCTTTAGCAACCTCTTTAAAATTATCAAATAACGAACAGGCGCCATGAAGCAAAGATTTAAAAATAAAGGCCCATGCGATGAAGACTGAGAGACATAACCAGGCCTATAAAGACAAGGGAATTGTCTTGTTTTTTATTTTTTTTATAACCCTGATGACAACAATTAATTTGTCAGGGAAAGAGGCTTTTTCAAAAATCAGCAAGGATTTAATGCCATGGCACATTGTAGCCGACAGAATAATAAAGCTCACTGGTGATAATCTTTATATGGCAGAAGGAACGGTAATTATCACCAGGGAAAACCAGGTATTAGAGGCAGACAGGATTACCTACAATACAGACTCAGCCGTTGTAAATGCAGAGGGAAATATAAAACTTTCAACATTAGACGACATATTAACCTGTGACAGCGGAGTGTTTAACCTAAAGGAAAAAACAGGCAAAATAGTAAATGGGGTGCTTTTTCTCAAAACCAATCACTTTTATATCCAAGGGAAAGAGATCAGAAAAACAGGCCCTGAAACATATGTCCTAAGCGGCTGCAGAATTACATCCTGTGACAGAGACCCGCCTGACTGGTCCATTACAGGGTCAGAGGTAAAGGTAAAAATTGAGGGGTATGCCACTGTGAAGAATGCCACCTTTCGTGTAAGACATTTACCGCTCTTGTATTTTCCCTATATCATCTTTCCAGCCAAGACAAAAAGGCAAACTGGGTTGCTTCCTCCAAGCATGGGGTACTCTAAACGTAATGGTATGGATTTTGAGCTCCCCCTTTTTTGGGCCACATCGGAACAGACAGACGTCACATTTTATGAACGTTATATGGGCAAAAGGGGCATTAAGCACGGCCTGGAATTTCGATACATCAATGGAATTGATTCAAAGGGAGCTTTTTTATTTGATGTCATCTCTGATAAGAAAAAGGAAAAGGATTTATACGACAAGGACGATTTAAGCATAAGCCCGTACCAAAGGACAAATGAGACAAGGTATTGGCTTAGGGGGCGGTCTGATCAGCAATTAGGATGGGGGACGGATGCAAGACTTGATGTTGATATAGTAAGTGACTATGATTACCTCCGTGAATTCAAGGATCCCTCTCTGGGGTATGATTTTAGAGTGAAGATAGACAGGAATTTTGGTAGACCGTTAGATGAAATTCAATCACCTTTAAGACGTTCAGCCTTGCTCATTACAAAAAACTTTCAGGATTATTCCCTTCAGGCCTCCAGTAATTTTTACCAGCGGCCGGAACACCCGGAAGATAACGACACTGCCCAGCCTATAGCACGTTTAGGCCTGTCCATTCCTTCAAGGAAGGTTTTAAATTTACCATTTTTCTTTTCAATGGATTCCGATTACGGCCATATTTACAGGGATAATGGACAAAAGGGGCAAAGATTATCTTTGTATCCTTCTATTCATTACCCTCTTTGGCCATTTCCTTACGTGGAGTTTGAACCATCTTTAAAGTATTTTCTGACCTATCAGTGGCTCGATGAATACGAAGGCCAAAGCGGAAAGCAAACCAAAGACAGTTATGAGATAGGGCTTAGAATTGCTACAACATTGGAAAAAGTATTTAACCTGGAAAGTGGCAGGATCAAAAGCATAAAGCATAAATTTCAACCTACCTTGTCCTATACTTTAAGGCCATATCAGGACGAAGGCGACTATAATCCCTGGTATGAAATGATAGATTCGTTAGGAAGGAGAAATGCAATTTCTCTTGCCCTTGACAATTATTTTAATGCCCGCAAGGAAGACAAAAAACGAGGGGCAACGTATTCTCAGAGTGCACACTTTGTCATTACCCAGGACTACGATATAGATGAGGCAAAAGGACGTATAGAGCCCGGGGAAAAAAGAAAACCCTTTGATCCTTTAAAAGTATCTCTAAGCTTAACACCTTATCCTTTACTCGACCTTTCAACCTCAGTAAATTGGGATCACTATGAACACCATATATCATCTGGAAGCGTGTCCCTTGATTTGACAATAGAAAGGGACAATAGAAAGCAGGATTACTACGGCGTAGATTTCACCTATGCCAAGGATTCTGTAAAGAGCCTGAATTATGACCTTGATATAAATTTGGCGTATGGTTTTTCTGTTGGGGCGAACAGAAAAAGAGACCTAATCACTACGTACGATATTGAAAACAGCTATTGGATTGGTTATGAATCTCAATGCTGGGGAATAAAACTCCTTTACGAATACCTTGACGAAGATAGGAGAGCAATGTTTGTATTCAGCCTTTTAGGCGCAGGTGAGATAGGCGTGTTTTAGTCGCTCATTAAATAAATATATACATTTAAAGTGGTTCCCTCTTTCTATGTATAAAATAAAGAAGTACCAACCCTGCTGCTCCCATAAATATGGAAAGGATCTGTCCCATAGTAATATGAAAAAAGATAATGCCAAGCTGGGGATCCGGTTCCCTGAAAAATTCAATAAAAAACCGAAACACACTGTAAAGGATAAAAAATAGGCAAAATAGACTGCCTTTTTTCAATTTACGATCCTTTAGCCACCATAGTATTAAAAAAAGAATGACCCCTTCAAGGATAATTTCATAAATTTGGGAGGGATGTCTTGGAAGATGACCACCGTTAGGGAAAACCATGCCCCAGGGAAGTCTTGTTGTCCTGCCATATAACTCAGCATTGAGGAAATTGCCGAGCCTTCCAAGACCTAAACCTATAGGCGCCGTAACAATAATAAGGTCTGCAAACGTCCAGAAATTGACTTTGTGCTTTCGTAAATACATAAGGCCGGACAAAATAGCCCCAATTAGCCCTCCATGAAAGGACATACCGCCTTCCCATACAGCAAATATTTTTAGAGGGTAAACAAAATAATAGGGGAGATTATAAAAAACAATATATCCTAATCTGGCGCCAATAATAAGGCCAAACATAACATAAAGGAAGGTATCATTTAGATCTATATCTATATCAATCCTTTTTTTTCTTATTTGATATTTTACCAAAAAATAAGATGCGGTGAAGCCGAGTATGTACATGACTCCATACCACCTTACCTGAAGAGGGCCGAAGTTAAATATTGTTGGATTTATGGTTGGATAATTAAGCATTTGTGTTTTTAATTTTTCAGAATACCATAACAAAAAAGAGGAAAAAATCAATATTTTTATGAAGGCTTATTTAACCGCTTGTTTTTTTATATCTTCTCAGCTACCTTTGCAAACTTCTCAGTGAGCTATTTCATGTTTTTTGAACATTTTACGTTTTCAGCAAATGACCCTGGCGCTTCATTCCAGGGTTGTATATGTAAAAAACTTATAAGTTGCGTAAGAGACAAATTATAACCCAAAAGGACAGGGAAGTCTCTTTTTTCGGCCGCAAATATTATGCATCATTTCATGGGGTGCAGATAACATTAAGTATTCTGCCCAGGAAAATTTAAAGGTTATTGTCTTATGTCAATGCCATAAACGATACACGGTTCTGCTTACCTTTGCGCAGAGAAACAAACAGGGATGCCTTATACACGATAAGACTATGTGTGTTGCGGCCATTCAAAAAGAGATTCCCCTGTCCTTAAAT
>JAYEMW010000141.1:0-19898 GCA_034718555.1 Thermodesulfobacteriota bacterium | reverse complement strand
AATTCTAAATTTTCTCAAGAAATATAGCGAGTTCAAAACTAAGCAAGGGAGAACAGAAATTACAGGTTATTTAGATTATCGCTTCACGATTCTTGAAAAGATATTCTCAATTACGCTAAGATTATTATTGGCTTCATTATTCCTAACAGTTCCCTCTTCCTTCACAAGTAAAATACGGTGATCAACCAGGTTTATCTCTTTGATACGTGCCTTTATCTTTAGGTGTTCACCAAAGATATTCTCAAGATAGATACCATTATCCTCTGGTCTTAGAATATCCACACTTTTCATTATAACCTTCTCAATTTCACCCTCTATCAGGTACGCATTTGACTCACACATAAATTTCACCTCCCTTCAATGCAGATTTTGTGTTGGGCCGCTCTCGCCAAGCCCTTGAAAACATGGGATACAATAAATCTTGCCCTGAAATTCGATGGCCCGGCTTTTTAAGACCTTTTGTCCGCACCCCCAACATGAGAGATAAATCGTCGGCATTTCAGTAGCTGGGTGCATCCGCTTGACCGGTTCAACAACAAAGAGATCCTCAACAGAAGAGGAAAGCAATTGCTTTACCCGACTGTCTAAAAGGCCCTGAAAGTGCACCACATCATCCAGGGATGTCTCATCTTTAATGGTCTTTTCCTCAAGAGCCTGGTATTCATCTTCATCACCATAATGTAGTTCCTTAAGCGATAGCCTGAAGCCGTTTTGTCCATTTTTTAGGGAAAATATATAGTTGTGCTTACCAAAGTCATAAATTTTCAAATGTTGATTTCCCGGCGTAGCTCCAAGTAAGACCTGTATAGCATCCAGGGCAGAGGTGCAATTTTCTGCAATTACCGAAATTTCCCCTTCTGGTTGCCCATGTTCAGGGAGCAGTCTCTGGGCATATTCACAGGCCTTACATCCGATCACCAGCTCAGGGCATAGGTGACCATGGAAATCAACTACTCTTTTGAGAGTCATATTTACCAACATCTTTCTTTCCTCACGATAAAATGCCATCAGTTCCCCATCATTTAAAAGCCTAAAACTCAAAACCCAGTAGCCGACATTAAGTGGATCTTCAGGGTTACTATTCACTAAATGAAAGTACAGAAAATATATCTCACCATCATCATCTCTTACCAGAAAAGCATTTATATGACGGTTTGATCGTGTTTTGAAATGACCAAAAACCTCACTGATAACATGCTTTTTTCTTCTATAGCTGAAATGAACTGGCATCTGCAAGGTATTGTCAAAATCCACTCTTACCTTTTTCTGGATATATTCCATTAGATCGTACCGTATAGACCTCAATGCCTCTGTTACATTCATATCAAAACCTATTACAATAATTATTTAGAAAACAGCGCTTAGTAAATTACCCCAACCTAAATCATTAAAATACGTCTCTGTATTTGCGAACCGAAGCGCTAAGGTCTTGGCATGATGCCAAGCTCGACCAATGGGTTTACTCCAGCAGCCTTGAGTTTTTCAATTTCAGCAGGGCTCTTAACCTCAAACTCTTTTATCGTAGAGACCAGGGCCTCTGGCTTATCCAGGTAGTTCATCATCCATACAACCATCTTCAACCTTGTCCACCACCAGCCATAGCCTTTAAAATCCATAAAATCCTTCCTCTTTATCCTGGCTCCTTTAAATACCTTATCCCAGTTAAAAGCCACTACTATTCCTTTTCCTTTTTTTGCTCCCCTTTCCCATCTAATGACTATGTTAGCCACATTCTTTGCCACTTTAGGAAGTCTCTTTTTTTGCTCCTTGGTTAGCCACTTTACAAAAAGTCTCTTATGTCCCACATTGGTCTCAAAAATCTGTATCAGGGCATCATCCTTACACCAGGGAGGAATTGCTATGATGGTATATTCATGCCTGGGAGCTAAAGAATGCAGGTTCTTTTTTAGGTATTCAGCTATTAGATAGCCGCTTGTTAGTCCGGGGCAGATATGGTCGTGAAGCTCGGCCACCTTGAGAAAGTCATTCGGCAAACCCATAGCCCAGAGATTGGCTATGGTAAACAGGCTGAACTCATTTCCGCCAAATACCCTGGCAATCATCTTCTTTTGCCATGCTTCCGGGCTGCTGAGCAGCTTATTTGCATCGATATTCTCTTTAGCGACACTGGAAAATATTTCATCGTCTTTTAGTTTCATAAAATCTCTTAAAGCGGTACCTATTTCTGTGTTCTCCCGGTCCAGATAAATTTTGAGGACATCGCTTTTGGTTTCAAGGTAGACACAAGCTTTGTTCTCTTTGTGGAAAAAGGCGAACCATAAAGTAGCATTATATGGTTTATGCACATTTACCAAATTTCCTTTCCCCCGGGAAGCGCCAGTGGTCATCATCACTCCATCAAGGGCCTTTTCCGTGGTGTAATCACCGATCTTAGCTATATACCCGGCATCTGTAAATGCCAGAATATTGGGATCGCCTTTACTGAAAGCCAATTCCTTCATCGCAATAATCGAGGCCTTGATCCCCAGTAGATGCAGTACAGATAAGTTATTTTCTCCGACGAAATCAACAACAGGATTTAATTCTGGATAATCATTAACTATTGACTTCTGTGCCATGGCAATCCCAGAGAAGGCACTACATACGAGCATTACCAAACTAAGTATAAATACGATTCTTTTTGTTTTCATAAATACCTCCTATAACTTCGATAACTGGTTGGGCTCTGCCCCCTCGAGGTCGTCAGACAAAATGAGCATGGTTGATATGAGAATGCTTTAGTGGTATAAAAGATTTGAAGCATCCTCCCAGGGGGCTTCACCGGGAAGGCAGCCTGCTCACCATGGTGGGAGTAGCCGCCTTGATTTAAACCATAATGTTCTTTTTTATTTTCCTTTACTTTTTTGTTTACTATCGCCTCCTTTTTACCTTTTTGACTCACAAAAAAACCACGAGGGATCACTAAAACTTTCCGCTTACAGTTAATATGGCTGTAAAAGGCGAGCCAGTATAGTATTCTGCACCTGTTCCGGTATCATTTGCTACAATCGCGCCAACGTATTTTTTATCAAATAGATTACTCAGTTCAAGTCCAATTTTTGCTTCTCTTAATTCCCAAAAATCATCCATTGTGTATCTTAAATTTAAGTCAACAACTGCATAATCATCAATCTTTTCTTTGTTCAAGGCATCGCCATATCTGCTGTCAATCCATTTGACTGTCGGGCTGATCTCAAATTTGTTAATCGTGTAGATTAAGCCTGATTTAACAATCCACTCCGGGGTGTCTGGAATCTGGTTTCCTTCAATTTTTAGGATGTTATCACCTCTTTTAAAGTCATCGCCAAAACTCATATCAGTGTAACTAGGATTAAAATAGACAATCACGTTTTTTGATGGATAAAGATTCAGCTCCAATTCAAATCCATATGCGGTGGCATCACCAACATTTTGATAATAAGTAACTGGCTTGTTATTTTTGGGATTAATTATTCTTGGATCATCAATGCTAACCAATAGATCATTATGTTTGCTATAGAAAAACACAGGGGCTATGGAAAAATATTTCCGGCTGTATCTGAAACCCAGGTCAATGTTGTCTGATGTCTCCATTTCCCAGCCGTCAAATATATCCTGCAATGTCATGTTGGCATTTTTGAAGGCTTTCTTCTTCATAGCGTATAGATTTGTAATGGGGACATAGGCATAAGGTCTCATGTAATTTTTTCCATAATTAAAATACATTTTGATATTTTCAGTAAATACATAGCCAATGCCAAAGGTGGGTAAAATTTCATTGTAATCCGTTTTTTCTAAACTGATGTCTGGGTCTTCCTTTAATTCAAGCGTTGTGGCATCCGTAATATATCCTGTGCTTGCAGGTTCCTCATAATAAAAATATTTCAGCCCTGCCTGAAATTTGAATTGGTTTAATTCATAAGATACCTTGGCGTAAGGGCTGTGAATCTGCCCATGCCCGTCATTTTTTGCATAATACATATATCCATTGTATTCCAATCCATCGGAAGTGGTGACATATCTTTTGACATATTTCTCTAAATCATGAGATTCAAACCAATAACCGGCCGTTATTTCAAAGTCTGAAATATGAAAATTTATTTCAGGTATGATTCCATATCGTTTTAAGTCCCTGATCTTGTTCAATACACCGGGCTTCTTTGGTTGTGTGTACCCAACCACAGGGAAGCCTTCTTTCCCTTCACGAAAATCTGCGTCTTCACTGGAATAGTAAGGTTTCAAAGACAGATTAAATTTTTCGGGAATATTTATATTAATGATTGACATAAAGTCCCTGTTTATAAATTTTCCGCGATTGTAATCATAATAATTTACGTCTTCTTTGGGGTCTGACGTAAGTTCATTATTGTAATGGTGGTAAAAATAATCCTCTATGTCATCGGCTTGATCGTAATTGAGACTCTTGAAAAAATGCCTCTCAATTTCATTAAAATTGTAAAACAGGTCTACATCTACCGCATCACTAAATTGCTGGTTTAGCCCCAATATTACATGATCTCTTGGCCCGAGATCTCCTTTTCCTGTCCATTTATCTGCCTCTGTAAAAGAATATGATCCAAATAATTTTGTTTTTGTTGGTAATTCTCCTGAATCAATCCTTAGAAACGTTCTGGTGAAGTCTTTAGAACCAAAACTTTGACTAAGCTCAACTCCCGCCTTATCTTCCGGTCTCCTTAATTGCAATTCTATTGAGCCGCCTCTATTGCCCGAACCTGTCCCCAGGTCAGCAGGGCTTGCTCCCTTATAAAGGCTGACACTTTCCATATTCTCCATATCATATATATCTTCTCTCGCTCCAATAGGCATGATTCCATAATTTGGAATACCTTCAACTGTCATGCCATTATAGTATCCTTTCGCCCCCCTTATACGTATGTCTTTGCCACTTAGCCCATAGGGGTCTTTACTTTCCACATTAAGACCCGGGAGAATATCCAATGCATTATAAACGCTTGTTTTTGCAGGCATGCCTAAAAGCTCGATCCCTTTTTTGGTTACAGAGGTCCCTGTATAAAGGGAATCGCCCGTTTGTTTGGTAGGACGGATTAATTCGCCGGTAACTGTGATGTCTTTCAATATATATACATCGCTTTTTTCATCGCCAGCCATCAAATTATTTGGTGGGAACAACAATACGACATAACAAATTACAATAATTAATAATTTTACCTTCATTAATATTCCTCCTTTAAATGCTAAAAAATTGATCTGCTCAAGGTGAACATTTGACGAAGGGGTGCCGCCTGTGATATAAGAACAGGTGAGGCAACCCTCACCCCGAGGGGGCTTCACCGGGAAGGCGGTCTGCTTACCATGGCGGGAGTAGTCGCCTTCCTTTAACCTTTTTTAATTCATTATCAATTACTTATCTTTTACTTTCAAACTTTTACTATCACCTCCTTTCTTACTTCAGCTCAAAAACTATATTAACTTCTAAAGAAAGCTCTCCCTGATATATATTGCCAGGCGGTTTGGGAAAGGGAGAGGCATCATTGACCGCCTTTAAAGCCGCTCCATCAAGGATCTTGCTCCGGGAGCTTCTGGCAATCTCAACGTTTTTAGCATCTCCTTGAGGGGTAATCATAAAACGTATAATAACTCTCCCTTCTATGTTTTTTATTCTCGCCAGTGATGGATATCTCTTGTGCTTTTCTATCATGAGCCGGATTATTTCCATATAGCTATTGGGGGTAGCGTAATCACTTTCTACCACCAACTTTTCAGGAGGGGACCACTCCGTGATGTTCAATCTTTGGTCTTGGGGAATATCCGGCATACTTACCCTCTCCACAAGGCTATCAGGGAGGTTTCTTTCAGCAGGCTCTATGCTTATCGGTTTTAACTGAGGTATTGGCCTCTGAATTACCTTCATTCTTTTTACATCCCATGTATGAGGAGGGTTCTTGGGCCTCTGACGTGGCCTGGGAATGCTCCTTGTGGGCGGTTTCGATATATCTTTCAGAGTCAGCTCAATATAGGTCAATATCCTCGAACGATAAAGGCCTGTAATATGCATAAATATAACCATATGAATGGCTATTGAGATCAGGATTAAGCCTCTTAAGAGCCAGTTGGGTCTCCCTTCCCAGGATGGCATCGCCGCCTCCACGGTTAGAACTCCTTTTCTGTAGCCAGGCAGAGTCTTCCGGCCCCGGCTGCCTTGGCAATATCCATAACCTTTACGGCCTTGTTTAGGATCACGGCCCGATCAGCCCTGATTACCACCAGCTTATCCTTTTGATCTCCTATCATCTCCTTTAACCGGGTGAAGAGTTGATCAAGGGGAATTTCCTGTTTTTCAAGAAATGCCCTTCCTTGTCTGTCCACATAGACTGTAATCTCCTTCTCAGTCTGGGGCGCTGAGGCCCTGGCCTGGGGAAGTTTGATCTTAATTCCTTCATCAACCATGAAATTGGTAGTGAGAAGAAAATAGATGAGGAGCAAAAAAACAATATCAATCAAAGGGGTCAGGGGAATCTCAACCTTAAGACGCGGTCTTGGTTTATAATGTACCAGCATAATGCCTCCTTTAAGATCGCTTACCCAGGGCCTTGATAAATGTTACAGCCCCATCTTTGAGCTTGGCCTCATACTTATCTACCCTGGCAAAGAGATAGCTATGTGCTACCATTGTAGGAAGGGCTACTGCCAGACCTAAGGCTGTGGTTAGCATTGCCTCCCATATGCCCCCGGCCAACACAGCAGCATTGACCTTGCCACCCATCTGTTGAATAACCATAAATGCCTTGATCATGCCGATAACTGTTCCAAGTAACCCAAGTAAAGGCGCTATGCTTCCTATGGTGGCAAGGGCCTGAAGATAGCGAGAAAGTTCCCTGACCTTCTCTTCTGTGGAGTGGACAATGACAGTTTCCAGGGTTTCCCTGTCCTGATCAATAACCTCTATGGCATGTGACAAAATGTGACCCATAGGAGACTTGCTTCCTCTTGCCAGCTCAAGGGCTTTGGTGTGCTCATCATCTCTGATATGCTGGGCTACTTTTTCCACTAATCCCAGACCCCGAATGCGTACACGAGCAAAACGGATTAACCTTTCAAGGAAAATAGCCAGGGCCAGCACAGAACAAAAAAGTATAGGCCCTACAAGAATGCCGCCTTTTGCAAGAAATTCAATCATAGTTTATTTATCCTCCCGGCCCTGATTCAACCAGATCGGCCTTTCCATCAAAGTCGAGATCTTTTGATCTTTTGATAAGGGACTCTGATTCATCGTATTCCTCCCAAAGATCTGGTTTCCCGTCCCTGTTTGTATCTTCTTCTACTTTTGTCAGTCTCCCTTTATGGTAGTAATACCAGGTATCCACCTGGCCGTTCCCGTTATTATCCTTCTCTGCAAGATAAGCCTCTTCATTCTGGTTGTAAAACCATGTGATATTCAAGCGACCGGCGCCACCATTGTCTTCTTCGCTCTTGGCGAGCTTCCCTTCAGCATTGTAATATTCCCTGAGATCCAGGTTCCCATCATCATCATCTTCTTCATCAATCTCCTTGAGCCTTAAAATGCCCTTTTTATAGCAATAGCGACCCTCTACCAGGCCGTTCCCATCAGCATCCAGCTCCATCACCATGGACCATTTTGGCTGGTTGAACCACTGTGTTATCTCAAACCTGCCGTCATTATCTTTGTCTTTAAGGATTTTATATTTTTTTCCTTTCTTGTAGGATACCTTTAAGCTGACCTTTCCATTTCCATTTTCATCCCTCTCCATTCGAACTGACTGCCCATCTTTGTAATATTCCCACGTATCTGTTTTTCCATTCAGGTCGGTATCGCTTTCTACATTTTTCTTCTTTCCTTTCAGATCGAAGAAGATTTTAAGATCCGCCTTTCCATCTCTATTTCTGTCCTGGGTCTGCAAACAGGGTTTCCCTTTATCAAAAAAGGTAACTGTTTCCATAAATCCATCACCATCTGTATCGTAGGTGACTTTGATAGGCTCTCCTTTCCGGTAGGTCCTGATTCGGCTAATCCGACCCGTATGACTTGTGTCCTCCTCGATTTTTTCAGCAATGCCCTTATCGTCAAAATACGTAAAAAAATCCTTTTTTCCATCAAAGTTTGTGTCCTTCTCCTGATAAAATGGTTTTCTATCTCTATAACGGGTAATTATGTCAAATTGGCCATCCCCATTTATATCTTTTTTCTGTTCAAGGGGCTCCCCATCCTTAAACCGAGTAATGATCTCAAATTTTCCATCGTGATTCAGATCTTTTTTCTGCTCAAAAAGCGCTCCCAGACGATAAATGCGGACAACTTCCATCTTCCCATCCATGTCTAAATCGTGATGGCTCTCTTTGGGGAGGCCATTGTCATCATAGAAAATGATCCTTTCTACCTTTCCATCACCATCATTATTTACCCGCCTTTCAACGGGTTTTTCATCTTTATAGGTTTGCCAGACATTTATCCTGCCGTCTCCATCCGTATCCTTTGTATAAGAAACCAGCATTCCTCCCTTAAAATGGTAAATGCTATCAAACAGGCCATCTCCTATGGTGTCTTTTTCGATCTTTAAGGGGCGTTCCTTCTCATCAAATGAGATTATCTGGTCCATCCTGCCAGAGTTATTAGAATCCTTTTCATGCCTGATTTTTTTTCCTGATTTTAAATAATCCCAGCTATCAATGCTTCCATCATGATCTGTATCTCTCTCAAGCCGGATTAACTCTTCATTCAGGTAATACTGGAATTTGTCCATTACCCCATCTGCATTGCTGTCTATCTCCAGTTTTATGATCTTTCCGTCGTTATCAAGATGGGCAATCTGGTCTATCTTTCCATCTTTGTTGGCATCCCTTTTTACAGCCTTATCCTTTGCCAATGCTGATGCAGGCAAAGAGAGAAAGATTAATGTCATCATGATAATAAAATGAATTAAGGCCTTCATAATTTTCTTTTTTGGCATCCAAAAAAAAGCCACGAAAGGCTCAGGAAATTACAATTTCCCAAAGCCTCCGTGGCTTTTCTGCTTACTCTTATTCTTTCTTTACTGTACTACATTATCCAGCCTTCGATAGCTGAAGCAGTCTTCAATCTTCCTGATCAAAGTTTTCTTTTTATGTTATTTTATTTATAGAGAAAAAATGGGTCTGTCAAGAACAATTTCCCATTTCATTATTAAAATAATAAAAATTTAATAATAGCAGCCGAGATATCTGTTTCAAGATATGGGGTCAAGGCTAAAGTTTAATTTTTTCAAATGGATGATCAAAGGGGTTACCCCGTGTAATATGCATCTCCATTTGTTTCAAGTCCATGATAATTGAGCAGACAGTGCCTAAACTCTCAATTTCATCATGTGGCACGTATTTATTGCAAATAGCAAATTCTTCATTTGTTTTATCCAGCAAAACTGTCTTTGCATCAGAAATTTGATCTCCAACCTCTGAAAGCATATCCTTCGCCCTGAAATATCGTGAGTATGAACTCGCAAATTTATTTTTGTCCGTATTAAGTTTTTCATCCATAATGAAATGGTTGGTGTGCAGAAATTTGTTATCCCTACCCCTTGTTAAATGTAAAGTGTCTTTGGCAAATTCAAGGTTTAAGTATTTTCCATCTCCGTCTGCAAAGATTATATTGCTTGATTTTCCACTGGTATTCCCAATAATCTTCCGCATACCCTCATCTATACTTTTGGCATCAAGCAATGTTCTGAGAATAATGTGAATAGGCACTCCATCCAGTTTTTGATTTATATGGAGAAAATTCAGCGTTACTCCTATCTGTGCAGAATTAAAACCGATCTTCCCTATTATACCGGGTTCTGTTATCTGAAGAATTTTGTGCCCATCAGGCCTTGTGATCTGCATTATTACTGCAAGGCGCTCCATATCCTCAGCCCAATCCCAGTTTTGTGACAAGACACCGGATGTGGGGAAATAAAAGGCAGTGCACTCATTTTCAAGTGTATTTAAAATCTCTGTTCGTGAATTTAATGCATAAATCCACAGAGGATTAACACCAGATCCTGCAGCAATGCCCTCAATTTCAGTATAGTAGTCTTTGTTAAAGGATCTAATGCAATCCCTGAAATGAGTTGCTGCAAAAAAAATTTTCTCTTTAGTCTTTTTGAATATTTTACGATAAAACGCTATTGTTTTCTCTATTTTCTTTTTAAGTATTTTACCATGCTTTAAACCAATTTCTCCTGGTGAACCCTCTAAAGATATTAGTGGAAATTCTTTAGCCATGTTATTTTCTCTTTTAAACATCCTATTAGATTGTTATCTTTGTCTGTGGCATTGAAGCGAATATTTTGTCTTCTGCAATACTAACAAAATTATAGGCCTTTTTCCATTGAGAAACAAAGGAATCTTGATATGCACTTCCTTTTTTGATATTTAATCGACAATATAGTCGAAGATAGTTAAAGTTTTCGATATTTAAGAAAATGTAATAATGCAGCCCATCCCAGCACAACCAATAGATAAGATGGTGTTCTTTGCCTATTAATATAATTAAAATAAATTTTGGCATGAGTTTTGATACATATAAAATTAAGAAAAATTGTCAGGATAAGGGCTTGTGCAAAAATAATTTGCATAAAATGGTAAAACAAAGAGTATAATGATGAAACAAGTTACAAACAATATGGTGACGCAATGCGGTATATCACTTTCTTTTTAATTATCCTTGTAAATATAATTACTGTATCTGCTTGGGCCAAAAATGTCCTTTTGGGGACGGTTGTTTCTATTGATAGGGGGAAAGGGGAGATGATTGTTCGGCTCAATGATTCAACCTCTTTTTTTAGTGAAGGTTCAGGACAGGAAAAAGAAACAGCGCTGGAAACTATTACTGTGTATTTTTCACCTGATCGATTACCCGAAGATATCAGAGACGGGAAACTGGTGCGCTTGTGGGGTAGCATTGATTCTAATACCTATTTTAAATTTAAAGCAAAATACATTCGCAATGTAACCCGAAGGGTGGGGCATGATCCGACCGGTGTACGTTCCCGGATTGGCAGAGCAAGAAAAATGGGCAAATATATAAATTATAGAGGCAAAAAACGCAAAGGAAACTAATGAAGGGATATGAAGGGGAGATAGAATAAACTCATTTCGTATAAAATCTGCATGGAAGGCTAATATTTTAATAATAGGCATCTTGATTTTCGTAGTGCTGGTCTATTTTTTTTGGCAAATTCGGTATGCTGAGAAGACATTTATAAATCAGGCTCGGGAACATACCAGAATGCTGGCAAAAATTATTCAAATGAATGCCGGCAGCGTAATGTTGTCCCAGGAAATTGTTGAAGAGATAATAGAGACCTTTTTGGGCAATTCTGCTCGCTTTATTGATTACCTGGATGCAGTTGAGCCCTTTTCCAGCGATGAGCTTATTGCATTCTCAGCCGAGGCCGGACTGTCCGGTATCCGCATTATTAAAGATGGAGGTGGCTATACCGAGGGACCACAAGGCTGGTATCCAATTATGGGAACCTCTGCAACCAGTAGCTACTCATTCAGTTACCTTAAAGACAGAAATCTCTACTTCCTGGTCATGCCGAGGGTTGAAAAATCGGGATGTATTATAGTGGGGTTTTCAGATACCAGCATTGACAAACTTAAGGAACAGATCGCATTGCCTCGACTGTTGGATATGTTAGCCGGCCTGGCCGATATTCTTTATGTCCGAATTGAAAAACGTCATTTGAAGAATGTGGGAGACGTTAAGGATCTAAAGGTAAGTTTTATAAACAATAATAAGGATAAAGTAGCGGAAGCCCGTCTTTATATAGGGTCAGATGCCCTAATTGTGGGGATTAATGCCAACAAATTTTTCATCAGGGTGAACCAGCTCAGGACTGAATTTATTATCTTCAGTGTTGTTATAGCTATTTTGGGAGCATTTTTTTCCTGGCTTCTTTATAGATATCAGGTTGCGCATTTAAATCAGCTTCGAAGTTTTGAACGTCGACTTGCGAGAGAAAAAGAAGACGCCTCACTGGGTAGGGCTTCGGCTACTATTACCCATGAAATTAGAAATCCCTTGAATGCAATAGGCATGGGCCTTCAGCGCCTGCAAATTGAGGCAGGTGAGTTAGATGAAGAATATAAGACTCTAATTTCAAACCTGCTAAAGGCTGTCCAGAGAACAAACGGTATCATTACTGAGCTTCGTAGGTTTTCCAGGCCTCTTGTTCCTCGGATAAAAAAAATCAGACCAGGCTTGATTATAGATCATATTCTGTCACTTTACCAACAGTCCTGTAAAAGCTTATCCATATCATTAGATTACAAGTTGGAGTATCATGGAACAATTATGGCTGATTCTGGATTGATGGAAGAGGTGGTTGAGAATCTAATAAAAAATGCAGTCGAGGCTCAACCGGACGGAGGTTATATCAAGATCAGGCTTTTCCAACAGGGCTCAGAGGCTATCCTTTCCGTTGAAAACAGGGGATTTAAATTGCCTAAAGAGAATGCTGAACAGATTTTAAACCCTTATTTTACTACCAAAATTAAGGGGTCCGGACTTGGGCTGGCTATTGCCGCACGGATAATAAACGCCCATGAAGGGCGTTTGGAAGTTCGGGTACCCGAACAAAATGTAGTGCAAATTAACCTATTTCTTCCTATTGAAAGAAAAAATTATGAAAATTCTATTAGTTGATGATGAAGAAATGCAACGGGATTTATTGAAAGGCTTCCTTGAAAAACAGGGTTATGAGGTGATAGCAGCTGAGGACGGCCATGCCGCCTTGCAGCTATTTTCCAGGCTACCCTTCCAATTAGCCCTTCTCGACCACAGGATGCCGGACTTGTCCGGTGATGAGGTGCTAAGAAAAATGAAGGAGATTAATCCCATGGTGAGGAGCATAATGATTACAGCTTTCGGCTCAGTGGACACGGCAGTAAAGGTAATGAAGCTTGGGGCAGACGATTTTCTTGAGAAGCCTGTGGATCTTTCATCACTTTTAAAAAAAATACGCATGATTGAGCAAGCCGTGATGATTGAAAGTGAGGCGGCAAGTGTTGCAGAGTCATTAAATGAAGGTGAACTCCCAATCAAGGTGATTGGAGATAGTAAGGCAATGAAAGAATTACTATCTCTGGTAAGACGTATTGCGCCAACACAGTGGACAGTTTTGATAAGTGGAGAAACCGGCACCGGCAAAGAACTAATTGCCAGACTTATACATCTGCTAAGCCGGAGAAAGGAGAAGCCTTTTATTGGAGTCAACTGTGCAGCTATACCGGAAAACCTCTTTGAGTCAGAGCTTTTCGGACATGAAAAGGGGTCCTTTACCGGTGCGAGTTCAAGCCGAAAAGGTCGTTTTGAACTGGCAATGGGTGGAAGCCTATTCCTGGATGAAGTAGGAGAACTTCCTTTAAATTTGCAGGCAAAACTCCTGAGGTCTTTAGAGGAAAAGAAGATAAATAGAGTGGGAAGCGAAAAGGAGATTTCCATTGACATACGTGTCCTGACGGCAACAAACCGTGATCTAAGGAAAATGGTAGAAGACGGCGCTTTCAGGGAAGATTTGTTTTACCGTTTAAATGTTCTGAATATTGAGCTTCCCTCCCTGCGAAACAGAAAAGAGGATATTCCGGCATTGACTGATTTTTTCCTGGAGCGGAACAGTTCTCGTCCTATAAGATTTGATTCTGATGCCATGACAACCCTGATAAAGTATTCATTTCCCGGTAATATAAGAGAATTGGAGCATATGATTCAAAAGATATTGACCCTGTCTCGCAATTCCGTCATCAGGATTGAAGATCTTCCACCTGAGGTACGGTTCCATCAAGCGACTGAGCAAGGGACACTTTCTGAACGTCTGGAGGCCATGGAACGGGAAATGTTGGTTTCAGCTCTTGAAAAACATAATTGGGTTCAGACACACGCGTCTGAATCATTGGGGATCAGCGAACGAGTTATGCGATATAAGATGAAAAAGTATCAGATTCGGAGGAATTAGTGCTTGTTCTAAATGATAAGAAAAGTTCAAATTGCTCCAGTTTACAGTATAGCTGGGGTTGAAAACTCATAATAACAACTAAAACCCACCTACTAAACCCACTTCACAATAAATTCTGTAAGTTTTCAATAAGTTGGGGTAGATTATATTTTGTGACTAATCACTGGATTCCGGCTTTCGCCGGAATGACGGAAACTTAAACTCGATCGTCATTCCGGCGGAAGCCGGAATCCAGGGCTATTACGCGGAGTTATTGAGAAGTTACTAAATTCTTTTCTATCTCCATTTCCTAATACGCCACAAGCTTTAAGAAGAAAAGATTCACAGACTTTTGATTCGTCAATTATGTCGAGAAAAACCCAGATTTGTCGAAAAAAAATTTCAATTTCCCAACACTGAAATCAGCTTACTATATGATATTACATAAATTTTCAGGAAAGCTCAATTGTGGCACGCTTATTGATATAATAGCCTGGTAATTCGGCCGAAAATAACGGAAAAAATATAAACAATTTTAATAGGAGAAAATTATGAAAAGCATCAAATCTATGGCAATAGTTACTCTCGCAGCATTAAGTCTCTTTATTGCAGTGCCTGCGGCATTAGCAGGCAATGGTAGTGGCCCAGGAAACGGGTCAGGCCCGATTTACAACATTACTGACGGAGATCCTGTGGTGATAACCGGCGAAGTGACAAGCGCCGGAACCAAGGGAAACGGTATAGAAATTAATACAGGAGGAGAAGAAACTACCACTGTATACGGAAGGGGACCTGTTGGCTTCTGGGGTACAGAAGGCGTAGGAATACCTGTAGTTGGTGATGAGATCACGGTCAATGGTTATGAGGTAACCTTACCTGACGACTCAACTAAGATTATCTCTGGAAGTATAATAGCTAACGATGGACAGGAAATCACCCTGCGAGATCCTGACGGCGCACCACTATGGCGTGGTGGCGCTGCCGGTCATAAATCCGGTGGAGTTAGCGAAGGCAGGTTTGGCCAAGGTGGTGGCTTAAAAGATGGAAGCTGCCTTCCGTAAATATTGCTATAAATTGAATTGTTTCTTAAAAATTGTTTTAAGTAAACAATGAGAAACAAGTCATGCCCGGACTGCGTAAGGCCGGGCATGACTTGTTTGATTCGTTTATATGGCTAAGCTATAGTTATGTCAGACAAAATTAAAATAATATTTATGCCTATCTACTTTACTCCTAAAGCCGAATTATGAAATGATTTCCGGTAGAATCGGTATGCCCGGGCACTATATTAAACATAGTTTGATACATTTTCAAAAATTTTTTCCCGATAGTGATTCGTGTGCCAAGCATCTGACCGAGAAAAGTTGGCCAAACGGACTTATCTGTCCTCGCTGTGGTCACCGGGAAGCATATTCCCTGTTGAAACGGCGTTTGTATGACCGCCAGGATTGTCCTCATTAAACAAGTATCACGGCTGGCATATCACAATAAAAATATCATTCAAGTTTTAGGAGCTAAGTAGATAGGCATTAATATCTTATTCAAAAGCCGCGAAAGGATAAAAAAATGATAAAAAACGTGAAAATCGCAGTTGTTGAAGACAATAATTTAATAAGAGATTTCGTTGTAGATACACTGATGTTTTCTGTTAACAGAGAGGTCATTTCTTTTGAAAATGCCACAACAGCATGGGGATATATTGATAAAAACGATAAGCCTGATATAATTATATCCGATGTTGAAATGCCGGGAATGAACGGGCTTGAGCTTTTGGATAGGGTTAAGTCTAAATCTCCGAAAAAAATCTTTATTGTTATGTCAGGCAATCCATCCTACGAAGAAAGAGCGAAAGAATTAGGGGCCGATGCATTCCTTGCTAAGCCGTTCAGTATTGAAGACCTGTTCAGCCTGGTAGAAGTGTATGTTGTTGGAAACAATTAACAACATCAGACCTCGTAATTTATAGCGTATAATGGTGTAATATTTTGGACACAAACCTCTGTTTCCAGCCCAGGAGTTGGGTTAAGAGGTTCACGGTTCAGAGGTTCAGAGGTTGAGCTCTCGTTGTATTAACCCAATGAAATTAATGGTTAAGGGAAAAGCGGTTAACCTTGAACTTTGAACCCTGAACCTTGAACCCAGACCGAGCTTATGTCGAATTAATTTGCAATCCCGCGTGATATATAGGTTTCCAGCCATTTGTATAATGTGAATGACGAGGTCTGAACATACAGTTTATTTTATACATATTCAAACATACAATTAATTGTAAGTCTACAGAGCTTATATCAACTGTTCATACCTTGACATCTAATGCAGCCTGTATTAATTTCTTCTTTTATAAGGCAATTTCAATAAGTGGATTATATAAGCAATTATAATGCTGTTTGTTATACTTTATAAGGGTTTATAATGACACATATCTGTAAAATTAAAGGTGTATTCTTAAAATTTTACAGGCATTGATAAAAGTAGACGTTCACAGTTCAATGGATAGGGTCCCCGGGTTAATAGCTTAAATAATCCGGCTGTGAAGTATTGGGCCATTCGATTTTCACCACCCTCCACACTAAAGACATAGAATATAATTAAGCAGACTCTGTGCTCTCCGTGTCTCCGTGGTGAATACCGGTTTCGGTGTGACATACAGGCGCTATGCAAAAACAGTAAGGCAACATGAAACCCGCCTGCCATATGTTGGGCAGAGGCGAGCCCGGAACATGTGAACGGATAGAGAAATATTAAACAAAATTCAGACGAGAGGAGAATAGGATTATGAAAGTTGCATTAGCCACAGACGATGACAGGGGATTAGATGCTATTTTAAGTCACCATTTTGGAAGATGCCCGTATTATGTATTAGTGGATATTAAAGATAATAAGGTCGGGGAGGTAAGCGCCGTAAAAAATCCAGCCTATGAAAGCCATGGCCAGCCGGGGGAAGTACCCAGTTTTATAAAAAGTTTAGATGCCAAGGTAATAATTTCCGGCGGTATGGGTCCAAAGGCTATTGGTTTTTTTGAAGAGTTTGGGATTGAGGCTATCACAGGTGTATCCGGTATGGTTAAAAGAATTATAGAAGCATACATAGGAGGCCAGATCGAGGGGGCGAAATCATGCAGCGATGAAGCGGACTTACCGGATATTGATGACCATGAACATGATGAGGCCACCCGGCTACAGGAAGAGATGGTTGCGATGAGAAGGGAGCTGGCTATGGCAACTGAAAGACTTGGCAGGTTAGAGAATAAAGAGAAAAAATAGTAAGAAATTGGTTAATGAATTAGAATCAATGAATATTCAAGGTATTGTTATGCTCGGATAAAGAATTGCTATGTCAGCTAATTTAATGAAAGGATGTAATGACATTTTAGTGGAGATCGGCAAGGAGGTAAAAACAAATGAGAGAAAAGTATTTTCGATTGAACAATAGAACTTTTATTTTTATGGTCATGATTATGACCTTTATATTAGGTTTAGGAGTATCCAATAATAGTTTGGCTAAAAATTCCGTGCCTGATAGTTTTGCAGAATTGGCAGCCAGGCAGGGAAGCTCTGCTGTTAATATAAGCACAACAAAGACAATTAAAACAACGAAAAGGTTTCCCCAGTTTCAGGGAAGGGAGAGGAGGGATTTTTTTGGTGATGAGTTTTTTAAGCACTTCTTTGGTGGAGACCCTGAAGATACGATGAAACAGAGGAGCCTTGGGTCAGGTTTTATTGTAAGCGATGACGGATACATATTAACAAACAACCATGTAGTTGCAGATGCAGATGAAATACAGGTAACATTTTCAGAAAATGAAAAATACGAGGCAAAGATTATTGGCCGGGACGAAAAAACCGACATTGCCTTGATAAAAATTGAGGTGGATAAAAAGATAACCGCCGCCAAACTGGGAGATTCTGATAAGTTAAGGATAGGAGATTGGGTTGTGGCCATTGGCAATCCATTTGGCTTGGGAAATACTGTAACTGCAGGTATTGTTAGCGCAAAAGGGAGAACGATCGGCGCAGGTCCATATGATAATTTTATCCAGACAGATGCATCTATCAATCCTGGGAATTCAGGCGGACCATTATTTAATTTAGACGGAGAGGTAGTTGGGATTAACACCGCAATTGTTGCGCCTGGTGGAGGAAATGTAGGCATAGGTTTCGCAATACCTATTAATATGGCAAAATCAGTCATGTCTCAGTTGAAGGATAAGGGAAAGGTCGTCCGGGGGTGGCTTGGTGTTACCATACAGATTGTTACTCCTGAAATAAAGGAAAAATTTGACCTTGAAGTAACAGAGGGAGCTCTTGTTGCTGAGGTAACAAAGAATAGCCCTGCTGAAAAAGGGGGGCTGCAAAGGGGGGATGTCATAACTGTCTTTGATGGGAAAAAGGTAAAAGAGATGAAATTTTTACCGTCCATTGTAGCAGAAACCCCTGTAGGGAAAAAAGTAGAGGTAGTTATAGTTAGAAAGGGAGAGAATAAGAAACTAACAATTAAGGTAGGAGAGCTCGCAGAGGAAACAGCAATGGCAGGCACTACCGCCCCTGAGACTGAAGAAAAACTTGGTTTATCCGTCCAGGAGCTAACCACTGAACTTGCAGAATCGTTATCGCTGAAAGATGAAAAGGGAGTTGTCGTGTCAGGTGTAAGAAAGGACAGCCCAGCCTTTGAGGCAGGATTGCGAAGAGGCGATTTGATTCAGGAAGTAGAGAATGAATTAGTTAAAAATATGGATGATTACAGAGGGATAATGAAAAAATCATCTTCAAAGAAGCAAATCCTCATGGTCGTAATGCGTGGGGGTCATACCAGCTATATAGTTATAACAAAAAAGAAAAATTGAATTATTGGAATTTTAATGCTGACTATTAAAAAATGAGTTGACAATTTTTTACAACAGATATAGATAAAGATTTAAATTTAAGCATTGAACGAAAAAAGGAGAGGTATTTTAATAAATGAGACATTATGAGATGGTTTATATTATAAACCCTAACCTTGAGGCCGAATCTTTAAAGGAAGTTGTCGATAAGTTTTCAGATATTGTAAATAAATTAAAAGGCACTATTATAGAAGTTAATGAATGGGGCAAGAGAAAATTGGCCTATGAGATTAAAAAGTTTGATAAAGGTTATTATGTTTTATTAGACTTCTGTGGGCTTCCTGCTGCAGTAAAAGAGTTAGAGAGAAATCTAAAACTTGATGAAAGAGTCTTGAAATATTTGAATATCAAATTAGATGAAGAGATTGATCCGGAAGAGCTGATAAGCAAGGTGAAGGAAAGCGCTGTTGAACAAAAGGAAGAGGATGTAGTATTAGAAGATAATAGTGAGTTAGAGGAAGAGTGATGGCATTTAATGATAGTTACGATAAGAGAGTTTTTATTAAGCACAAGGTCTGTAGATTTTGTGCCGACCCAAGCCTGAAAATCGATTATAAAGATCCTAAGACACTTGGCGCCTTTATTACTGAAAGGGGAAAAATTGTGCCGAGGAGAATTTCAGGTAACTGTGCCAAGCATCAAAGAGTTCTTGGCCTGGCTATTAAAAGGGCAAGGAATATTGCACTGTTGCCTTTTACAACCGCTAAAATAAAGACAAGAGAATATAGAGAATTTTAAGATATTAATCAAAAAAGCATATCGTTTTAAATTTGGTTGTCAGAGAGGCCAAAGGCCTCTCTGAAATCGTTCAGTAGCCCTTTTTTGCCTTTGTGTTGTTTTTAGTCCCCATGCAATTCTTAAAACACCTTTCTTCGATATTTTCTCTATAAATATGTTTTTCTAATATTGTCTCAACTTATCATAGATAAGGGCACTTTTTATTGTATTTTTTAGCTATATATTTATAAAAATTTGAATGGGAGAGGAGAAATGAAAGTTATTTTGATGCAAGATGTTGAGTCTCTTGGTCTGGAAGGAGATATTGTTGACGTAGCCAGAGGGTATGCCAGAAATTATCTTGTCC
>JAYEMW010000140.1:0-3973 GCA_034718555.1 Thermodesulfobacteriota bacterium | reverse complement strand
GACGATTCCTCTTTCTTAACCAAAGGTCCTGCGACCTCTATGGGTATCCGATGGAAGAGGCCTTGGAGCTTTCAATCTGGGATGTGATTTCACCCGTGGATCATGGAAATATCCGGAAGCTCATCAAGGAACAGTTAGAGCATAAAAGACTAAGTTCTGAACGCCGGATTTACAACGCAGTAAGTAAAGACGGCTCAACCTTCCGCATTGAAATCTCTGCATCCTTAATAACCTTTGAGGGCAAGTCTGTTATCCAGGGAGTTCTCCGGGATGTTACCGAACAGGAACGGCTTGAGCACCAGCTTCAACAATCCCAGAGAATGAAGGCCATCGGGACCCTGGCCGGTGGTATTGCCCATGATTTCAACAACCTGCTTATGGGGATCCAGGGGAACGCCTCTCTCATGCTCTTAGATCTTGACACGAGCCATTCTCATCATGAAAAGCTCAAAAGCATAGAGCAATACGTCCAAAACGGCTCGGAACTCACTAAACAACTATTGGGTTTTGCCTTGGGAGGGAAATACGAGGTTAAACCAACCAATATTAATGAGTTGGTAAGGAAAAATTCTCAGATGTT
Source organism: Thermodesulfobacteriota bacterium (assembly GCA_034718555.1). Lineage (GTDB taxonomy): Bacteria > Desulfobacterota > DSM-4660 > Desulfatiglandales > B25-G16 > M55B121. The sequence continues at coordinate 3,393 of JAYEMW010000140.1, read as the reverse complement.
TGGACGGACCAGAAAGGAGATCAGATTCCATGAAAATTATGACAAGAACCTCTGGACGGTGGAAGTAGATCAGGGGCAAATAGAGCAGGTTTTCTTGAATCTTTACATAAATGCATGGCAGGCAATGCCCGGAGGAGGCGAACTGTATCTGATAACAGAAAATGTCATATTTGATGAAAGTTATGTAAAATCTTATGGCGTGGAACCGGGAAGATATGTCAAAATCTCCGTCACAGACACCGGCACAGGCATGGATGAGGATATCAAGCAAAGGATATTTGATCCCTTCTTTACTACAAAAGAAATGGGTCGGGGAACCGGTTTGGGATTAGCCTCTGCATACGGCATCATTAAGAACCATAGCGGCTTTATTAATGTTTATAGCGAGAAAGGTGCAGGAGCAACCTTTAATATTTATCTTCCTGTTTCCGAAAAAGTGGTTTCAGGAGAAAAAAGGTTAGCCAAAGAAGTTTTAAGGGGCACAGAAACGGTCCTTTTTGTGGATGATGAGGATATTATAATTGATGTTGGCGAGCAGTTATTGGAAAAATTGGGATACAGTGTGCTTAAAGCGAAAACTGGAAGAGAAGCATTAGATGTCTATAAGGAAAAACGGAATATAATAAAAATAGTTGTACTGGATATGATAATGCCGGAAATGAGTGGCGGAGATGTTTATGACGGGCTTAAAGAAATTAACCCTGAAATAAAGGTTCTTCTTTCCAGCGGGTACAGTATTAACGGACTGGCTCAAAGCATTCTTGACCGAGGCTGTAATGGCTTTATACAAAAGCCTTTTAATCTTAAGGAGTTGTCACACAAACTAAGAGAAATTCTGGATAAAAAATAGATAACCGTTCAGTATGGTCGGGCGAGGTTTCCCGTACAGCGGGATCTTCGACAAAATTTAAAGGTTGTATTCTCATCACCATAAGCCATTTTGTAAGCGTTTTGTACGGGAAAACCGATCGTTTTCACATTCCCACAAACCCGCCTGCCTTGCCTGAACGATTGTGATGGCGGGCAAGCCTGAACCTGTTAATGGTTACCTTTATGTTTAGATGTTTAACCCAGATTTTGTAAAATGTGTAGGTTTGACCTGTAAAAGTCCTTGATTTTTCTTTTAGGATTATTTTACAATGCATTAGATTATATTTCTGAAAGGAGGTGGTATCAAGGTCTAATACAAATAATAGGCTACATGATTAAAAAATAAAAACTTTAAAACAGGAGGATATAGCCATGGCCCAAAAAAATGAAAGGTCAAGCCTCGATTTTTTAAAAAACTGGGGTGGAGGTCTTACTAATTGGACTGAAAGGTGGGTCCCCGATGCGTTGGTTATCGTGTGGATCCTTACTGTTATAACCTTTATCATGGCCCTGATCTGGGGTGATGTCGGCCCTGCAAAGGCTGTTAATGCATGGGGTAAGGGATTCTGGATTTTACTCAAATTCGGCATGCAGATGTGTCTGATCATGATGACCGGATATATTCTGGCCTGTTCTCCTCCAGTGAAAAGATTACTGAATGGACTTTCAAGCCTTCCCAACACGGAGAAACCATGGCAGGCCATTATGATTATATCCCTGTTTTCCATGATTGTTGCATGGTTTAACTGGGGCCTTAGTCTGATTGGAAGCGCCATGCTGGCCCTGTTTATTGTAAAAAACAATCCCAAGGTAGATTACAGATTGCTTGTGGCAGGCGCCTATCTCGGGCTTGGTTGTACCTGGCATTCCGGTCTGTCTGCATCAGCGCCCCTGCTTGTAAACACCCCCAATAATTTTCTAATAAAAAACGGTTATCTCACAGATACAATTTCCACTTCCCAGACCATATTCACACCATTCAATATAATTCTTCTGCTAATAGTAATTGTTGTTGTTACAGTCCTGATGTCTGTGATGCACCCATCAGAGGAAAAAACCTTTAAGGTTAAACCTGAGTTAATGAACCAGTTAAAGCTTTATGAGTCTCCGGAGAGACCTTCTGGAAAACTCAGCCCTTCAGCATGGCTGAACTGGTGGCCAGGATGGAATATCCTTATAGCCATAGCAGGTTTCTGGTGGCTTGGAAAAACATTAGGTGAGGTCGGGTTTGCCAAGGCCGTAAATTTAAACAATATCAATTTATTTTTTCTCATGCTTGGTGTCCTGTTCCATTGGAGACCGTGGAGCTTTCTTAAGGCTACTGAAGAGGCGGGAAAGGCGGTCTGGGGAATTGTCATACAGTTTCCATTTTATGCAGGTATCTTTGGTCTCTTTAAGTATACTGCATTAGCAACAGTCTTTACTAATGCCTTTGTAGCTATATGCAGCGGCAGCACATTCTTGCTTGTCACATACTGGTATGCCGGATTTTTAAACTACCTGATCCCCTCAGGGGGTTCGGAATGGGCAGTAACAGCCCCTTATCTGCTACCGGCCGCCAAACAATTGGGAGTTGCCGCCAATAAAGTGGTTATAGCCTATGCCTGGGGGGATATGATGACTGATATGATTCAACCCTTCTGGGCAATTGCAATGCTCGCTGTTGCCAAACTCGAGTTCAGGGAAATAATGGGATGGCTCTTGCTTGTTTTTGCAGTATTTTTTGTAATTACGTCAATAGCCTTTCTAATCCTTCCCGTGCTCTGATTAAATTTTAGTAATTCAGACGACAAGGCTGCCCTGGCTCGACCTTTGTGCAATTTAGTTAAGTAGTTATTGAACCTCTTGGAGGAGGTCATATACTCATAAATTGTAAAGTTAGTTATGGGCCAGGGATAGAATCCATTTGAATTTATTAGGATGTTACCCAGAAACTTTGTAACCAATTGAAAAAACTGGATTCCGGCTTTCGCCGGAATGACAAAAAGGACGCCGGAATGACGGAAAATGTAATTTTTCGACTTTTTACGGGTTCATCAAGTTTGATTCCCGTTATTTTCAAATATGTTAAAAGCTGCTTTTTGTGAACCGGCAAAAGTTTTTCTACCAACTTAAATTCAACGATGTCTTTACTGAAAAATCTTTGCGCCTTTGCGCGAGAAAAATCAAAGGAACCCAGGGACTATATGATCACATCTTCATATGTAGTTTATTTTGACAAAATTATAGGTTTGTGTCATTGCCCGATATGGGGTCCTGGAAGAGGGACTAAACTTTATTCAAAAGCCCTTCTCACAAAAAGTTCCGGCACGGAAGGTGAGGGATACCCAGCACTTTCGAATTGGTAAAACACGTAAGAAAGTGCCGGATATACCTTATTCCAAATCATAATGAAGCTTTAAGGCCCGGTCTACCTCTACGGTTATTTCTTCAGGGAGATTACCGATCCGCTTGATCAGTCGGATTTTATCTACTGCCCTGGTCTGGTTAACCATCACCTTTGAACGTGTTTTCAGACCTCCG
>JAYEMW010000139.1:0-4003 GCA_034718555.1 Thermodesulfobacteriota bacterium | reverse complement strand
ATCAGGCACGACCATCTCTTGTATTATCTTCTGTACAGTTTCTTTTACTTCCATGTTTTTTCCTTTAAAATTTGCTTCAAATATTCTATAAGCTTATGGAATGTTAGTCAAGGATAAAACTAACAGGATAAAACTAAGCTCAAGCAAACTGGGATTTTTAATGAATAATGTGGATGATTGGGGAAGCGATCCCTCTGTTATGAATATGCGCAGGATTTTTTCGGGCATGGAACTGGCCCAGAAAAAACTCATAGAACAATTGAGGATATCTTACCATGATATTAGACTAAGAGAAGTTAGGGAAAATGCAAAAAATCTTTTCGAGAAAATTTGGTATAATACTGACATGGGGGACTTAAAACTAAAAGATGATAATGGGGCAGCAGAAATCTATACACACTGTCTTGCATGGGCCCTGAATAATGCCGGCATTGAGGTCCCTGAAGAATGTTTGCCAAATGATAAGCGACTCAGGAGTATTTTCAGGGAGATTTTATCATGATTCGTATGAGGCTGTTTGGCAGATGCAGAATCTATCATGACCCGGTGAGTCCCGTGCTTAAAGCTCCGGCACAGATTGGATGGGATGCCTGGTTTAGAAGCATAGACCTTGTAACCCCAAGGCGGTTAAAAGGGAAAGAATTGCTGCTCAGGGCAAGGAACTGGTGGACTACAGAGCCTTCAGACGTTGCAGAGGTTGTTGAGCAGCATGGACGTCTTGCAGTAGGCGAAAAGGGCGAACTTTTTGTGGAGTTTGAAGACCGGAATACGGCTGAGTCCCTTTCAAGAGCGCTGCTTAAACACTTTGGAGATCAGGTTTTTCTGGCTCCATAGAAATTCAGCTATAATAACATAAGGGAATAAATATGAATAAACCGGTTGTTTCAATTTCACAATACAAAAAGTCTCCGGATTCTCTAACAGAGATTATTTCTTTATGCAAAGGCTTTAATGATCTTAAATTGGACGATCAAGTCTTTATCAAGCCGAATTTAGTGGGATACGATGATAGCTTCCCGATGCGGCTCTACGGAATCTTTACCACTACCAGGCTCGTAGAAGACATGATTATAGCGCTTAAAGATTATGGGGTAAAAAAGATAATTGTTGGTGAAGGATCCGTGCATGTAAAAGGCAATAGGCATTCATACAGCACCCATAAAGTATTTGATATGTTAGGTTATCCTCTCCTGGCCAAACGCTATTGCATTGAGCTAATTGACATCCATGAAAAGCCCTTTAATGAGGTACACTTTGGAAATATAAAAATGCATATTTCCAAACCTGCCATGGAAGCAGATTTTTTCATTAATATGCCGGTATTAAAAACACACAACCAGAGCATTCTTTCCTTAGGGTTAAAAAACTTAAAGGGATGTATATCAACCAGGTCGAGAAAACTTTCACATAGCCCTGATAATAGATTGGATCATTACTTGTCCTTGTTCGTGGAAAAAATCAATCCATCTTTAACTGTGCTTGATGGTATCTATGGCCTGGAAAAGGGTCCCTATGCCGGAAGCAACGCTGTAAGGATAAATGTAATAGCTGCTTCTTGCGATCCATTAGGACTTGATATCGTGGGGACTGAATTAGCAGGATATAATCCAGCCGATATCCCGCACCTGAAGGAATACGCACTGAGAAATAACAGATCATTATCATTACAAGATATTGATATTAAAGGTTCAAAGATAAATGAATTTGCGTATAATTTAAAGTGGGATAACCTATGGAGAGAGGATAATAGCGGCCCAAAGGCCTGGGATAAGCTCGGTATCAAGGGTATACATCTTTCTAAATACGATAACACCCTATGTACGGGCTGTTCATTTCTTTATAGCCCCATACTTCTTATGATTATGGCTTCCTTTAAGGGAAAGTCATTCGACAACATTGAAATATTAACGGGAAAGTCAATGGAGCCGACAGGAGGGGCAGATAAAACAATATTATTCGGCAACTGCATGATTAAGGCAAACAGAAAAAGTAAAAAAATAAAAGAGGCTATTTTTGTAAAAGGATGCCCTCCCACATTTGAAGACACTGTAAATGCCCTTGAAAAATGTGGGGTACCAGTTGATATGCCGGCCTATAAAAAACTTCAAAAATCAATTGAAAATAAATACGATGGGAAAAAGGAGTTTGATAGTAAATTGTTTTATCTAAAAAATGAGTAACTCAACCACTAATACACTAAGGCACTAAGATTAAAGAATTATTCTTTTAATACCCTTCTTGATGAGGGGCACATAAAAATAAACAAGAAAACCAAGGCGCTTGCCGGCCAATTACAGGTGGCTAATATGCATTTACCTCTGCCACTTCGACATTGTATCTAAGACTTTATCTTCAACAAGTGAACGGGCATAATGCCTATCATAACCTTTTGCCATTAATATATCATAATGTGTCTCGATCGAGCTTTACTCCACTTTAAGACAACCGCAGATAAAGTAGAATATTTTTTAGACCGTCTTGTTAGAGCGGCATCACCGGAAGGTAAGAAAATTAAATGGTCTAAATCTGCGCAGGAAAGACAAAGAGCGCCTTTTTCTTTATCAAGTGTTATCCATGCTTTACGACCAAGGTTTTCTCCACATTCCGAACAGATTGAATCTCGTAAACTGATAAAAACCTTTATATCTGAACCTTCGTTCTTTTTCATAAACAATCTTTCAATGTGGCTTTAGAACAATTATAGATTCATTAAAATTCACCCTATTTCGCAACATACTCTATCCCTATCGAGTTGGACGAAAACATATTTCATAGGGAAGGTGACTTACCAGTAGTTTCAAGAAAAACGCCGGCACAAACCATTCCATCCCCTCAACCGGCGTGATTGCATAAAGATAAAACATGAGGGCACCTATATAACATAACAGTGAAACCGGACGCTGTAAGTAGCGCGGGGTTGCCAAAATGATTATCGATAGAATTATAAGCACCGCATAAAGATAAACGCCCTGCAGCCAGAGAGTAGGGGCAAAGAACCCGTACACCAATCCGATCTGAAAGATATGGATGGCTATGAAAATAAGATGCCTGGCATTTGTTTGACTGGCTCGATGGTACCAAGATTTTCCGCTATTAGTGGCATTTGTCAGAATACCGCCTGCCATGTCCAAAGCCAAGGCCCCGACAATGGCATACTGCCACCAGGTCCAGGAAAAACCTGATAACAAAGGGTAAACAATTGCCGCAACAGATGCCACAAGGGCTGCGCCAAACTGCAGGATAATCTCTGGTCTGGTTGCACCTGGACCAATGAATTTCTCAAGCCCATTACCGGGCTTTGCAGGCTCCCCAAGAATCGTAATATCCTGTTCCTCAAATTTACCGGACATTTTTATGTTAACTCCTTTTTATTGTAAGCGTTCACAGGTTATTTTTTCAGCATAACAGGTAGAAAAATTGCAAGAAATATCAATTTATCACTTGAATATTTTTTAATAGGAATTATTTATTTATCAAGCCATGAAAATATGAAAATATTATCATAGTTCAGACCTCGTCAAACGGTTTAGCGGTTGAGCTGTTGAGATGGATAATCATTGTAGTCATTCCAATTAGTTATGACCACCAAAATAGCATATATCCAATTATTTTTCCAAAAATAATTATGCCTGTAAATTGAACCACTCAGCTATTTGACTACTTAACGAGGTCTGGATTTAATAATTGCTGTTTATAAAAAGAATATCTTAAGTTAACAAACGGAGAAGTAGATGCCACTTTATGAGTATAAATGTAAAAATTGTGGAAATACATTTGAACAACTTGTTTTTTTCTCTGAGAAGGATGCCAGATTTGACTGCCCAACCTGTAACTCAGAAGAAACATCAAGGCTAATGTCCTCTTTTTCATCTGGGTCATCTAATGGCGCAGGTGGACTAACAGGCCTATCTTCCTGTTCATCACCTTCTGGTGGGTTCTCGTGAGCATAATATTTACAGCCGTGAGCTGTTTAGCAGATAAACTGAGGGAAAAAGGCCTGTTT
>JAYEMW010000138.1:0-4024 GCA_034718555.1 Thermodesulfobacteriota bacterium | reverse complement strand
CGAATATCTATCTTGTGGAGGATTTCCTTTATTTCTGAGGGACTCATATTTGTATAATAACACCACTATTCCATTTTGTCTACCCCAAGAATAATTTTTCTATGATTTTCTTTGTTTTTATTCTATTGATTTGGTTAGATACCAGGGTTTTTGAATAGGATACCTCAAATACATTTTGAAAATTTTCACGAATATACTTTAAACGATTTTCTGAAATTTGCTGTGGATAATACAGCATTTTTCTCGATAGATTACAACTCATTAAGCTCATTATTGTAAAGCTCGCAATTATAAATATTATTAATTTTCTCATAGTTCGAGAGACAATTCAAATTAAGGTAAAATGGCGACACCATATAAATTAGCCATGAACATCGGTATTAGCCGGTGTTCAAGGCTTTCAAGCATTTTTCTTTTTTTACACAGGGCTATTTATTTTTCCCCTATAGGTAATATTATCCTCCCATAGGTTTCATTTAAGACTTGTGCCATGGCTACGTATACTGCAGAGAGTCCACAGAAGATACCTTCATAGCCTGCCAAACTTGCCCAAAGGCCATTCCACCCAAAGGCATCTTTGCAGGTCAGCATCCAGAACAAGACGGTTAATGTAAAGAAAATTACCTGGAGCCCTCTATTATGCTTCCATGTTGCAATCCACATAAAAAAAGTAAATAGCCCCCACATAAATAGATAGGCTGCCATTGCTTTGTTTGTTGGATCTTGGCAAAGTCCATACTTCGGCAGCAGGATTAACCCGCCAAAGGAAAGCCAAAACAGTCCGAAAGATGTAAAGGCCGTCAAACCGAAGGTGTTATCCTTTTTCCACTCCATTATCCCTGCAATAACTTGCGCTATACCTCCATAAAATATCCCCATAGCAATTATCATCGAATCAAGCGGGTAAAATCCTGCATTGTGAATATTAAGAAGTACGGTAGTCATACCAAAACCCATCAAACCGAGTGGCGCTGGATTAGCCAGTTTTTCTTCCATTATCATTCCTCCATTAATTATTTTTGGGTTATTTAATTTATGCTTCAACTTCCTTGGTTCAGCAAGAAATATAATTGAACAATAAACTTAATTATTAAATGAGTCATATTGGTTCTGGTCACTTAATTCAATCGGTAAACATACTCAAAAGCAATAAATTTTTCCCCATTTAAAAAATAAGGAATGTTACTTTCTTCAGAGATTCCTTTTATATTAGGTAATAATACCTAATCTGAACATATTGACATAACGGCCCTTTATTTATTAGTAGTTTTTGAAACATACTAAAAAATAAAACAGCCCTTACAGTATCTGCGTACTATTTTTCAATGTAGGTCTTCCATCTTATCTCCAAAGGTGTTATCATAAATAATATTTAGAAAAAATAAAGAGTTACATTTCTCAATGTTAATAAATCTGGTAGTTCTCATATGAAATCCTATCCTAAGAAATATGATGTTATAGTTGTTGGGGCCGGTCACGCCGGCTGTGAAGCAGCCCTTGCCTCTGCACGCATGGGTTGCAGTGTCTTAATTATGACCATAGACCTTGATGGGATAGCTAAAATGCCGTGCAGCCCTTCCATAGGAGGTGTGGCCAAGGGTCAACTTGTGAAAGAAATTGACGCACTTGGCGGAGAAATGGCTAAGATAACGGACAGAACAGCCCTCCAATACCGAACATTAAATACCAAAAAGGGACCTGCCGTTCAATCTTCCCGAACCCAGAACGATAAAATAAGATATCATATAGCCATGAAAGAGGTTCTGGAAAAAGAGCCTAATCTGGAGATTAAACAGGCTATGGTAGAAAATCTAATAGTGGAAAATAACACTGTCTCAGGGATTGAAGACCAGACAGGATTTATTTATGAATCTCAAACAGTCATTTTAGCCACAGGAACATTTCTTAAGGGTTTGGTACACATTGGTTTTACGTCTATTAAGGCCGGCAGGGCCGGTGAATTTGCCTCTTATGGGCTGTCAGACAGCATAAAAAATCTTGGCTTCACCCTTGGAAGAATGAAGACAGGCACTCCTCCTCGACTAAAAAAAACCTCCATTGATTTTAGTAGATTTAAAAGACAGGAAGGTGAGGACAATCCCAGACCATTTTCATTCTTTACCAAAAAGATAGAGCTTAATCAGATACCATGCTTTATTGGCCATACAAACAATAACAGTCATAAAATAGTAAGAGACAACCTAACGCTTTCCGCCCTATACGGGGGAAAAATTTCAGGTGTGCCTGCCAGGTATTGCCCCTCTATAGAGGATAAGATAGTACGTTTTTCCGGCAGAGATCAACACCAAATAATACTCGAACCTGAGGGTAGAGACACAGAGGAAATGTATGCAAGCGGTCTTGGCAACAGCCTCCCTATGGATGTGCAAATACCTTTTGTGAGGTCTGTTGTTGGATTGGAAGAGGCTGAAATCATGAGACCGGCTTATGCAATTGAATATGACTATGTCGACCCATTGCAATTATTTCCCACCCTTGAGACTAAAACTATTCAAGGACTGTATATGGCGGGACAGATTAATGGAACCTCGGGATATGAGGAGGCCGCTGCCCAGGGTTTATGGGCAGGCATTAATGCAGCGTCAAAAATTCAAAAAAGGCCGGACTTTCTCCTTGACAGATCAGAGGCTTATATCGCTGTAATGGTTGATGACCTGGTCACAAGGGGAACAAAAGAACAGTACCGTATGTTCACCTCCAGGGCAGAATACAGGTTACTTTTGAGAGAAAATAATGCTGAAAAGAGGCTGATGGAAAAGGGTAATGAATTAGGTCTTATAGACGATGATGCCGTATATGAAATGAAGGAGAAGTGGGGAATTATATCTGAGGAAATTCGTAGAATTAAAAATACCACAGTCATTCCATCAAATGAGATCAATGATTACCTTACAGAAAAAGGTTCCAGCCCCATAAAAAATGCAACCCTTTTAAGCCAAATACTAAAACGGCCTGAATTACACTATGAAAGCATAGAAGCATTAGATAAGCGCTATGAAAAAGGAATGGGAGATATTTCTTATAACGTGGAAATCGAGATAAAATATGAGGGATATATTCAGCGCCAGATGAATGAGGTTAAAAAATTTAAGAATCTGGAAAGGATAAAAATCCCCACAGACTTTAAATATAACGATGTCCATGGTCTTTCCAATGAGCTAAAGGAGAAACTGTCCTCTATAAGGCCAATATCATTGGGGCAGGCATCAAGGATACCAGGTATCACCCCCGCAGCAATATCTGTCCTTATGGTCTTTCTTAAGAAAAATGGCAATTCAATATAATGCTATCCTGATTTCAAGCATGCCTTAACAAAGCCGTAAAAAAGTGGCGAGGGCTTTGTTAGTCTTGATTTTAGTTCAGGATGCGCCTGAGTGGCTACGAAATATTTTAAATGGGGAAGCTCAATGAACTCTACAAGTCTGCCGTCTTTACTCATTCCAGAAAAAACTAACCCATTGTCCGTTAGTAGCTTGTGATACTCAGGATTTACCTCATAACGATGTCTATGTCTTTCTGAGACGATAGAGGAATCATAGAGTTTTCTCACTACCGTACCCTCTCCAACAACCGCTTCATACGCCCCCAGCCTCATTGTTCCGCCCTTTTCCTTAATCTCCTTTTGCTCCGGAAGAATATCTATGACTGGAAACGTTGTGTGTGGGTAAAACTCAGTGCTATTTGCCCCGTCTAAGTGGCAAACATTCCGTGCATATTCCACTACTGCCAATTGAAGCCCAAGACAAAGGCCAAGAAACGGTACGTTATCTTCCCTTATCTTTTTAATTATATCTATTTTCCCCTCTGTGCCCCTAACCCCAAAACCTCCAGGCACAATAACCCCATTAATGCCATCTAAAGCAACTGTCTCTTTAATGTCTGTTGTTTCTATCCATTCAATGTTTATCCTGCAGTCAAAATGAGCGGAGCAATGATTTAATGACTCAATGATAGAGGCATAAGAATCTTCCAATTTTGTGTATTTCCCGTATATGGCAACAGT
>JAYEMW010000137.1:0-4077 GCA_034718555.1 Thermodesulfobacteriota bacterium | reverse complement strand
ACAAACCTGGAACATGGTAATTGGCAATGATGTGGCAAAACCCACATTTTTTACGAGCCTTTTTGGGATGCAATTTCAGTCTTTTCTCTAACCCTGAATCCCGCTTTCAGCGGGAAACCCTGAACCTGTGAACCGTTACATTATAAATTTGTTTTCATGTTCATGTACGAGGTTTTAGATGGAAAAGGCAATAAAAATGACTAAAGCAGAATCTTATATTGTATCCCTCATGGGCAAAATACCTGTTCTCTCTTACTACTCAAATTCCAGGGGCTGGTCTTTTTTGATTAGCTGGGGGCATAGATTATCAGGTTTAACGCTGGTATTTTATATGTTTGCCCACCTCTATACCCTGTCACTTTTATTTACCCCTGACAAATTTGATGCTGATATGAAACTTCTGCATAATTTTCTGTTTACCTTTCTTGAATGGTGTGTAGCAATACCTGTTATATTCCATGCACTTAATGGGGGAAGGTTAATTTTATATGAAATATTCCATTTAAGGGCAGAGGAAATGGTAATACGTTTAATGGTCATTATTGGCCTTATTTATATTGCTATTGTAGGATTTTTCTTTGTTGGAGAAAGCCCACAGGTTTCAGCGACCTTATTTTGGTCAATTACTATTATCATAAGCCTAACTGCATTTTTTATTGTGCTATTCAGGGTATGGAATACTGGAAATTCCGTACTCTGGAAACTCCAGAGGATTACCGGCGGATTAATGTTCCCAGTGCTCATAGGTCATATGATGTTTATGCATATGAATTATTTGACGGGTCATGACAGCAGAACTGCTTTATTGCGGATGCAGAGTCCGTTTATAAAGGGTATTGACCTTATATTTATCGTTTTCCTGCTCTTTCATGCAGGGTACGGCATGTTCAGCATTGTTACCGATTATGTAAGGCCGGGCCCCTTACTAAAGTCTTTAACATTTTTGATTATAATGGTGGTGCTTGTGTCGGCCTTTTTTGGCATTAGATTTGTGATTGTTTTATAAAGGAGACAATGATGGTAGAAAAATTGGCTATAGATTCCACATTAAGGTGTGATGTTCTGGTTATTGGAGCCGGTGGGGCAGGGCTTAGAGCTGCCGCTCAAATATGTGAGGAAAAGCCGGAAACAAAAATCATAGCCCTTACAAAGGTCACAAGCCCCCAGAAATCACATACAACTACTGCACAGGGAGGAATGGCCGCAGTTGACCCAAAAGACTCAGAAGACAGACCTTTGTTTCATATGTTTGATACCTGGAAGGGCTCGGATTGCTCTGCCGACCAGAATGTGATTAAAAAGGTGTGCGAAACCGGCTGGGAAGAGGTGGTGTGGCTTGAGAGACACGGAATGCATTTCAGCCGTACAGAGGAAAGCAGGATAGCTAAAAGACCCTTTGGCGGGCATATGCTGAATTTTGGAGAAAAAATGGCATTCAGGGCGTGTTATGAGGCGACGAGAACCGGTAAAGGCATAATGGATACTGTCTGGGATGAGTGCCTCAAGTATGGAGTAGACTTTATTGGTCAGTGTATAGCGACAGAGCTTCTCTTTGAGGATGACAGGTGCATCGGCGCCATTATATTTAGATTTCCAGAAGGTAAATTCAAGGCAGTGCTCGCAAAAGCGACGATTATCGCAACAGGCGGAAAGACAAGGATGTACCAGGTCAGTACCAACTGCAGGGGGAACACTGGTGACGGCCTTGCAATGGCGCTCAATGCCGGTCTTCCGGTTATGGACCTGGAGGCGGTCCAGTTTCATCCAACAGGCATGGTAGGCCCTGGTATTTTAGCCAGTGAGGCGCTAAGAGGGGAGGGGGCTATTTTGAGGAATAAAGATGAAGAGCCTTTTATGGAGCGCTATGCGCCTACTGCAAAAGATCTTGCTCCAAGGGATCTTATAGCCCGCTCGATTATTACGGAAATCCGAGAGGGCAGGGGCCTTTTTAACGAGGATCACAATTCTCACCATGTCTGGTTAGACTTGAGACATCTATCGAAAGAGGTTCATGAGAAAAAAATACAGGAAATTGAATCTTTTTTTAGACGGTTTGTTGGAGTTGACCCTGTAACGGAACTTTGCCCTGTTGCGCCGACTGCCCACTATCAGATGGGTGGCATACCTACAAACGAGTATGGAGATGTGCAAAGGGATGCTGAAAATATTGTACCAGGGCTTTTTGCATGCGGGGAGGCTGCTGCTGCTTCCCTGCACGGGCTAAACAGGCTTGGTACAAACTCCCTTTTGGAATTGATCACAATGGGTAAGGTTACTGGAAGGCAGGTTGTTGAATATCTGAAAGACGCAAAGGACCCGGAAAAATTACCTCCTAATGCAGGCCATATAACATTTGGTCAATTTTCCACCTATCTTAAAGCCCAGGGAAATGAGAGCTATGCCGATGTTCGGGATACATTAAGGCGAACAATGATGGATAAAGTAGGTATATTTAGGAGCGAAAAACCATTGCTTGAGGCAATTGATAAGCTAAAAGAGTTAAGGGAAAGGGCTATGAACATACCTATGAGCCTTACATCCCTTCAGGTGAATCAAGATTTGTGGCAGATTTGGGAATTGAATAATTTAATTACCGTGTCCATAGTTATTGCACAGGGAGCATTGGCAAGAAAAGAATCACGGGGAGCGCACTTCAGAGAGGATTACCCTGTGAGAAGCAATGAATTTAACTATCATACCCTCGTTTACATGCAGGAATTCAATAAAATCTCCTTTGGCAAGAGGCCTATAGATATGAGTCTTTTTAAGGCCAAGGGGGAGCGTTATGAAATGTTTGATTATATAGAAAGAAAATATTGATATTTTATGAAAGAGGAAACAGATGTCTAAGCTATATAAAATAACCTTGGAGATCAGCAGATATGACCCTGACACAGAGCTCTCATGGATTCAGAGCTATACGGTTGAGGCAGGCGGCATACTCAGGTTTGTAGATGTATTACGTAAAATTAATGACGAGCAGGACTCAACCCTTGCCTGGGCCTCTTCCTGCGAGCATGCGCAATGTGGTAGTTGCGGTATAATTGTCAACGGAAAACCACTTCTTGCCTGTGAATTATTGGTAAAGAACGCAGTCGAGCAATTCAAAACACATACATTTAGGCTAAGGCCTTTAACAGTAGCTCCGGTTTTAAGGGATCTAATTGTAGATTTAGAAAAGGCATATGAAAGGGTTCATAAGGCAAAACCGTATCTTATTAAGCCAGCCCCTGTTCCCCAAGAAGGAGATGAGTATAGAATATCTCAAGAGAAACTTGAGATATATATTGAGGCTACACAGTGTATTAACTGTTTTTGTTGTGCTACTGCGTGTATAAGTAGTCATCATCATTTTATTGGGCCAAATGCCACAATGGCCAATATAGTCCGTCTAATGGATCCAAGGGAAACAGCAAAGGAAGAAAGAATGGAGATATTATACAGGGAAGATGGCGTTTATAGATGTCATACATCCAGGGCATGTTCCTTTGTCTGCCCGAAGGAGATAGATGTATCCCATTTTTTAGCCCTTGGAAAGGAAGGAAGGTTTTAAATATATACAGACCTAGGAGCCTGTCCGAGAATAGTAATTTTTTCTCAAATCGAGGAATGCGAAAAAAATTACCGCAGGTATATAGTTGATATTCCGAGGATAATTTTTTTCGCATGACAAAGAGTTGAGGAAAAAGGGCATTCTCGGACAGGCTCCTAGTAATTTACAGCGTATAACGGTGTAATATTCTGGACATAAAGCTCTTTTTCCAACCCAGGGGTTGGGTTAAAAGGTCTCCAGCCGATTGTAAAATGCGAATGACAAGGTCTGGGTTAATCATTTTCAGATATTGAGCATTTGCAAAGGCAGGGCCATAGAATTTTCCCTTGACTGTTTTTGTCTTAGTAATTAAAGAGTATGTTCAAACCTGTAGATATAATTATAGTATCAATTATTGATAGGAGGTAACCATTTACAAAAAACCCCTCGTAAGGGTTAACGAACAAATAAGGGCCGCCACAGTAAGGCTAATCTCAGTAGATGGTAAGCAGATTGGGATAGTGCCTATTAAGGATGCCCTGATT
>JAYEMW010000136.1:0-4097 GCA_034718555.1 Thermodesulfobacteriota bacterium | reverse complement strand
GGATAGCGAGGTAGATGCCCAGGATCTCACCCAGGAGATATGGATAAAGGTCTATTATGCCTTAGATCGGTTTAGATTCGAATCCAAATTTTCAACCTGGTTGAGCCGTATAACTATAAATAAATGCATTAATCATCTTAAGAGGGCAGGGAAACTTGTTTTCTCCGAGGACATTGAAAAAAGTGAAAATGGTTCACTTCCGGATTTAAATAATTGCCTTGATGTGACTAAACTGCTCTCTCAGTTGTCTAATAATAATAAAACGCTCCTCATTTTGAAATATGTCGATGGTTTTTCATATGAAAAGATAGCCGAAATCACAGGATTAGGTTTAAGTGCAACGAAGATGAGGATCGCCAGGGCCAAGAAAGAGCTTAATCAATATTTAAATAAAACAAATTCTTAAAAGCCCAATGCATAATATGGAAATTAACAAAGAAGAGAAAATAAAAAGTTTATTAGAAGCACAGTATGCGGATGTCATTCCGCCTGAAAATCTAAAGATAAGCATTATGCGCACAATTGAGTTTATAAAGATTTTAAAGGAACTGGGTTTATTATATACAAAGGGAACTATGTATCTTCTCAAACAATTAAAAACAGAGGGAGGTGAGTGATGAATTTCACAGGCAGCTTTAAAAATTGGTCCGATATTCTGTTTGCCTCTGCGGCCTCTCTTTTGACAAAACTGGCAGGCATACTTCCAAACATAATAGGGGCTTTGTTATTGTTACTTTTAGGCTGGTTGATAGCAAAGCTATTTAAAAAAATATCAGCCAAAATGCTGAAATGGACCGGGCTTGAGAGGGCCATGGTTAAATCTCGGATAACCGACACATTTAAGTCGGTAGGGGTGACAACAACCATAAGCGATACATTAAGCATAATAATTTTCTGGCTTACATTTCTTGTTTTCATGGTATCTGCATCTGAGGTATTAGGCCTGTCCATAGTGTTGACCACATTGAACAGTGCTATATTATATGTTCCAAATCTTATTGCGGCCATAGCAATTATTGTCTTAGCATTATTTTTAGCGAGGTTCGTTAAAGATATTATCTCTGTTGCCCTTGCCCAGATAAACATGATCTATGCCAGGCCATTGGCAAGGACTGTAGAGTTATTGATAATAGTCTTTGGAATTGTATTGGCAATGACCCAATTAGGATTTGATATTGGCCTTTTAATGGCGAATATGACTATATTTATAGGTGGTTTTGTGGCAATTGTCGTTCTATCTTTGGGACTCGGAGCAAAAACAGTCGTTGAAAAC
The DNA here is from genome assembly GCA_034718555.1 of Thermodesulfobacteriota bacterium. Classification (GTDB taxonomy): domain Bacteria; phylum Desulfobacterota; class DSM-4660; order Desulfatiglandales; family B25-G16; genus M55B121. Next base: position 2,824 of record JAYEMW010000136.1, on the reverse strand, counting down.
CTTTTGGCCGGATACTATGTGAGGCAGCTTTTCAAGAAAGGACAAGAAGTTACCTTACTTGGAGAAAAGGGGGAAATAAAACAAATAAATAATATGGGGATAGTCCTCGAGACCAGTGAGGGAGATATCAGTGTCCCCCACGGTAGGATAATAGAAAAAGGTTCATTTAAAAGTTAATTTAAGAAAGGAGAGTGGATTATGATTATTGTAAACTTAATAATAGCGGTTATCGCACTAATAATTGCCATTCTGGCATATCAAAAGGCGGGCGGTGTAAAAGAATTAAGGAAACAGATTGACTCCATTAGCAATCTGGGAGAGTCAGTAGCGTCCAAGGCCGGCAGTTCCGTACGGGATAAAACCGCGGATATGCTTGGTAAAATGGAATCCAGTGTAAGAGGCACGAAAGAAAAAAAGAAGGAAAAAGAGACAAAAAAATAGATGTTGAAGAAATGCTTAATGCCTTGCATTATTAAAAAGCGGTTAGAGGAAAAGAAAATGCCGACCAAGAAATAGTCTATAAGCTATTATAATAATTTTAGCCAGAAGCACAGGAGGAAAATAATGTATCTTTCACTGATTGTAACCTTTTTACTTCTCTTGGTAATAGTAATTTTCGGCATACAAAATACTATGCCCTCGGAGGTAAAATTTATCGTATGGAAATTTCAATTATCTCTTACAGTCTTAATTTTTTATTCATCGATTGTGGGTGCAGCTATTGTGGCCATCCTATCCTTGCCCAAACTGGTGAGTAAACATCTCAAAGCAAGGAAACTCAGCAAGGAGGTAACCCTATTGAAAAAGAGGGCTGTGGAGTTAGAAAAGAAAAATATGGAGTTGGAAAAGCAGAATGTCGAGAAATCTTAGGTGATACAGCCATTCATTGGAAAGTATAAATGACCTTACCACTGGAATAAATTTTATGTGGTATCTAATCATTGTTGAGGCAACGGGAATAGTTTTTAAGCACCTCATGCTTCATTTTTGCGTTAATGTTTTCGCTGTTGACTTCATCTAAAAAATTTATTATATAAAAAACCAAAAATTAATCAAAAGGAGGATCAATTATGAGCATTTTAAATCTTATCATCGCCATTGTGGCATTAATCATTGCGGTCTTGGCCTACATTCGCTCAGGAGGAATAAAAGATCTGCGGAAAACCACAGCCTCTATGCTGTCCAAGATGGAAGGGGTAGTAAGCACAGAAGGAGAAACAAGCAAAGGGGAGAAGGGGGAAACAAAGAAATAAGCATAGCCCTAAAGGCCGCATTGAATCCGGGTGGGGTAAAGAAGTACTGTTCCTTTCGGTATTTTTACTTTATCTTTCCTGGATTCAATTCTCTCATTTATTGGCGATGCCGGCATTTATAAAGCCTGTCTTTAATATCCGTTTTGATGACAATATTAAATATCTTTTCAGGGACGCCCATGTTTTACGGCTACTGGGTTTCAATTTTAAAAACATTCAAAATTTAACACATCCCGTCAATTATGGTGGAAATAGCAATTAGGAAGTTTTTATTCCAAAAAGAAAATTTTCTTCCAATTCTTCCTTGACTTTTTTTTTCTTATCATATAAAAAAACCAAATGGACTTAACATTCTTGAATTTTCATGTCCTTTAATGCAAGAAAAAACAGGAAAATTGCACTGAAACAATCGCTTAACTTTCTATAAACCGGGAGTAGAAGATGGAAATAGCTATATGTCCAAATTGTAAAAAGGAAATACCTGAGGACACAAAATTCTGCCCCCATTGCTCAGCCGCTGTTACAACTATAGAATACACAACCATCTATAGCTGGAAATGGGCTGACAAGATTTCCCTCTTTGCTGTCATTCTTATTTTTATTGGTTTTTTTCAACCCTGGTTTCCCGGGAGTATTATTCTTCAGGATAAACCCATATCCGCTTTTCAAATGCTAATAGATATCGGTAATCTGGAGATTGATTTTTTAGAGAGCTACAATATTTTGCGTATGGTACTGATAGTGCCTTTTTTTGCACTATTGATATACATATTGGTATATTCAAAGAGAAGTCTGCAACACTCGGAGTTTCTACCATTATTTTTGTTTATTATTATAGGCATTGCTATTATTCCAATCCTATTTAAAACAACCGGCATCATTTTAGGTACCATACTCAACCTTATTCTGATTGGCATGATGTCTCTTTATTATCGGAGCGCTAATCGCAAAGGCAGACTTGGTGTTGTGAGTTATTCTCTGTTAATTCTTTTCTTGAGCATGTCTGCATTTATCTATCAACTTGATCTTGCGCAAAAATTTTACTTTAGACTCTCAACTCTTAGTCCTACTGAAACATATGGCTTTTGGGCATCATGGTTCATCTTTGGGATTTTAATCTTAACCATTATTTTTTCTTTTTTTAAAACCGTTGAAGATTTTTGGTTGATGCTTATTGGGGTAATTCTTTCAATTATTGCGTATATTTCATTTGTCAACCCCTTATTTCTTTCAGGTCCATTTGCCTTTTTTGCTGATAATTTCCGGGTAGTTGGTATTCACACAGTAACGCATATCAAGATTGTAGCAATTGCCCTAGCTATAGCGATATTTACGGGCGTGCCAATCGGTATTTACATTACCCGTAATAAGAGTGCGGCAGACATAGTGTTATATTTAGCAAGCATTATGATTACAATTCCCAGTATTGCCCTTTTCGGCTTTATGATGCCGATTCTGTCTTCAATTGATAGAGCGTGGGATGCAGTGAATGGTATCGGGATTGGGGCGGTGCCTGCTGTGATTGCGCTGGCGCTTTATTCCCAATTGCCCATCATTCGAAACACGTATAT
>JAYEMW010000135.1:0-4102 GCA_034718555.1 Thermodesulfobacteriota bacterium | reverse complement strand
CTGTTGAGTTATGGCAATGCTCAAGAAAGCATCATGCGCATTGAAAGTCCAAATATCGCCAATGAGCTAATTAAAAGTATAGAAAGCGCATAAAGTAATAAAGGCTACTGCACCGTCCTGAATGAACACTCGCTGGGACTAACTTTAAACAAATTAATTGATCCCTTAACTTATGATTCTAAAAAAAATATGTATTTAAAGAGTTTCTTAAATTTTTCCAAAGACCTGGTACTTCCACATATAATAATATCTTTATTGTACAAGGGACTAAGTAGAAGAAAATATACAATATCCTTTCAAAGAAATATATCATCTCAAAAATTCATTGACTTTCAGTTCAACTTACAGTATTAATCATCGGGCACTTTCTCACACTTTTTTACAGAAGGAAAGTCTATGCCCGACATCTCTCCTATCTACCGGCCTTGCAATCCTCAAAATTCAGCATATTATCAATGCGTTGAGGATAATTTTGAGAAATTTGAGCCCCGCCGCGGCGGGGAAGATCGTTTTGAAAGTCAATACGGCTTTTTTCGACCCTATATGAGAAAGGTGATTTACCGTTATCTTGATAACTGTTAGGTTGTAGGGCTTATGCTGCTTTACTCAATTGTCGATTTATGCTAAATTTTACCTTTAAAGAAGGTAAAGTCAAGTATATCTATTTTGTCGCTGAAACCAAGGGGACAATGTCTACTATGGAGTTGAGGGATATAGAGAAGGACAAGATTAAATGCACGCAAAGATTTTTTAATGATGTGCTGAATAAAAAAGATAATAATCATCCTGTGAAGTATGGTATGATTAACAGTTACGATAAGTTGATAGAAGCAGTGAGATAATGAAACCAGGCAATATTGGGCATCGTCAGAGAATAAAGGATAAATATAAAAAATCAGGTATTGATGGATGGCTGGATTATGAAGTCTTAGAATTGATCCTTACGTATGCTATTGCGAGAAAAGACACAAAACCGATCGCCAAAGAATTATTGGCCAGGTTTAAAACAATCAACGAAATTTTAGACGCAGACAGCAAAGAACTAAAATCAATATCCGGCATCTCGGAACATACAACACTGTTTTTGAAATTACTAAAAGATATAGCTGTTCTTTACCTGGAAAACGGCCTGCATAACAAAGATTTGCTTTCCTCATCAGAAGTTGTTTTCAATTATTTAAGGGCTTCCTTGAAGGGCTGTGTGGATGAAGAATTCAGAAGTCTCTTTTTAAACAGCAGAAATCAATTGATTGCGGGTGAAACGCTTCAAACCGGTACAGTCAACAGATCAGTAGTTTATCCGAGAAAAATTGTAGAGAGAGCTCTGCATCAACATGCTGTTGGTGTCATAGTCGCGCATAATCACCCAGCGGGCACATTGACACCCTCAGAAGAAGATATTAAAGTAACAAAAGCTATCAAGGAAGCACTGAAGACTGTTGATGTTAAACTCTTGGATCATATTATTATCGGCGGTAATAATTATTTTAGTTTTAACGAAAAAGGGATTATATGATATTTGGTCATGTACACAAAATGTAACCATTAATATAACAGCAATTCTCATTTTGGGATAATTTATTAGCCACGGACACACCCCAGTACGATCTGCCGGACCTACGGGGCAGGCACAGACGGACACGGACAAATTATTTATCCTATAGCCTTTATTTCTTTTCGCGAAGCGATGATACTATTTTAGCCGAGCGACTTGCTCGGCTAAAATGTCTGTGTTGGTCTGCGTGGGTCTGCGGCTAAATCTCTTATTTCGCTATAATTAGAATTGCTGATTAAGATAAAGGTGCTTTATCTGATTTTCTATTTTTCGGGGCACACAAAAAGCAATTATGCAAGAAAAATTAATCAAAAATCAAAATTCCCCTAAGTCATTTTATATAAAAACCTTCGGGTGCCAGATGAATATGCATGATTCAGACACCATCAGCAAAATTTTGCTGAATAAAGGGTATAAGCAAACATTTGATTTAAATAATGCACATATTGTGCTGGTTAATACGTGCGCTGTTAGAGAAAAGGCTGAGGAGAAGGCGCTAAGTGTCATTGGCCGGCTATCATCTTTGAAGAAAAAAAGGCCGGATATTATTACAGGTGTCATCGGCTGTGTAGCCCAGGAAAAGGGAGCAGATCTTTTGAAAAGGTTCACCTTTCTTGATCTTATTTTAGGCCCACGAAACATCTATCACATAGATGAATTCATCTCTAAAATAGAGGATGGTGGTGGAAAAATCTTCTCCTCTGATCTTACCGATACCCTAATGTTTTTTTCTAAACATAATGGATATTCAAAGGGGAGGGTGAGCAGCTTTTTGAAAATCATGGAGGGATGTGATAATTTTTGCTCATACTGCATTGTTCCCTTTGTCAGGGGCAGGGAATCGAGTGTGCCTGCCCGAAAAATAATTAGTGAAGCCAATTACTTAATAGGGCAGGGGATAAAAGAGATTACCCTTATTGGGCAAAATGTAAACTCATATAATGTTAAAAACAATGGGAAACCATCGTTCCCTGAGCTACTTAAAGAGCTTGATGAAATTGAAGGCCTAAAAAGGCTGCGCTTTGTGACCTCCCACCCAAAGGACCTATCCGATGAACTAATAACCTCCTTTGGTAAACTCAGAAGTCTTTGCCCGCAAATTCACCTGCCGTTCCAATCAGGGTCAAATAATATACTAAAGCTTATGAAAAGGAGGTATACAAGAGATAATTATATTAATTTAATAAGTCGTTTAAGGGAGATAAGGCCTGATATATCCATTACAAGCGATGTTATAGTAGGCTTTCCCGGTGAAGACGTAAAAGATTTTGAAGATACACTAAGATTGGTAGAAGATGTAAAATTTGACAATCTATTCTCTTTTAAGTATTCGGAGAGACCAGGAACCAAGGCAATGCATTTGCCTAAAAAAGTGGGGACCCAGGAGAAACAGAAGCGTCTGTCAAGACTTCAGGATAGGCAAAGAGAAATAACCTTATCAAAAAACAAAGCGCTTGAAGGGACAACACAGGAAATTCTGGTAGAGGGACCGGCAAAAAAGGGTTATTCTCAACTGCAGGGAAGAACGTTAGGAAACAAGGTAGTTAATTTTCATTCAAAAATTGACCTTGCAGGTAAATTAGTAAAAATAAAAATCACTAAAGGTTTTCAAAATTCTCTATTAGGTGAGCTAATTGATAAGACAGAATAAAAAAAATGAAAAAAACCAAGAGTATTCTAAAGAATATATTCTAATCGCTGATGATGAAACCATTATTCGGGAATCTTTGACTGAATTATTATCAGCGTTAGGTTTTAACACAGACACCGCTGAAAATGGCAAAATTGCATTAAATAAAATCAGAAAAAATTTTTATACATTCCTTCTTACTGACATAAATATGCCCGAATTAGATGGACTTGAATTAATAAAAATAGTTAAAAAAGAAAAATATAACCTAAGCATAATCACCATGACCGGTCACGATAAGAGTTTTACTTACATGGACGTGGTAAATGCCGGAGCCAATGATTTTTTGGCTAAACCATTTAAAATAGACGAAATTGAGGCTAAAATAAAAAGGATTACCATTGAGAGAGATATTAAAGAAGAATTAGCCAGATTATCCATCACCGACAGCCTTACAAGGCTCTTCAATCAGAGACATTTTAATTATAAACTCAAAGAAGAGGTTAAAAGGGCAAAGCGTCAGAACCGCCCCTTGTCGCTTGTCCTTCTGGATTTGGATAAATTCAAAAAATATAATGACAGCTATGGCCACCTCGCTGGTGACAAAATGTTAACCAAGGCTGGCAAAGTAATTCTTTCACATATAAGAGAGAATGTTGATATAGCATTTAGATATGGAGGAGATGAGTTTGCCGTTATTTTAGTTGATGCAGATGAAAATACTGCAAAATACATAAGGAATAGACTTGAAAAAGGTTTTGAAAAAGGGTGCGAAATAACGGCGAGTGTTGGAATAGCAACATACATGAAGGAGATGGATGTCAAAAATTTTATAGCAATGGCTGATGAGAATCTATACAAGGCAAAAAATAAGAAAAATGGCAATTAAATTTCACCTAAATATTGTGTCTGATAAT
>JAYEMW010000134.1:0-20492 GCA_034718555.1 Thermodesulfobacteriota bacterium | reverse complement strand
TAGCTCAACACCAAGTTTTTTACTCATTCGCTGAAGTATATCCAAAGGCGTTGGGGTATTCGCCAAGTTTATTCGAGAGGGATATGGAATTTTATTGTTCATAGTGTATTTAATCCTCTAATAAAAAGTTATTCTCCTACCTCTTTTAAAACCTCATCCAAGATGGACAGCCCCTTATCTATTTCCTCGCGGGAAACGACCAGCGCCGGGATAAACCGGACAGAGTTTTCACCACAACCCAACAATAGCAGGCCCTTTTTGAAGGCCCTTTCAATTACCTCATTGCGCTCAGCCACGGCCTTTGTCTTTTTCTCCCGGTCTGTAACAAGTTCTATGGCAACCATTAAGCCCTTACCACAAACATCGCCTATAAGCATGTGCGTCTCCTGCAGCTCTCTCAATTGATCAATAAGATATTGACCCATTTCAGCTGCATTCCGCACCAGTCCACTCTCCAGAAGATCGATAGTAGTAATGGCTGCCTGGCAACTTACCGGATTGCCTCCAAATGTGCTGGCATGGGAGCCCGGACTCCAGCTCATTATATCCTGCCTGGCCACCATTGCCCCCAGAGGCATACCAGATGCAATACCCTTTGCAAGGGTAAAAACGTCAGGCTCAATACCATAATGCTGGAAGGCGAACATTTTTCCGGTCCTTCCCATGCCGGACTGGATTTCATCTGCAACATATAATATTCCAAATTCCCTGCAGAGCTTATGCAATTTCTGATGAAATTCCTTGGGTGGCACAACATAACCACCTTCTCCCTGGATCGGTTCAACAAATATAGCCGCCACCTCCTCCGGTGGAATGACTCGCTTGAACAGGTCATCTTTTATCCAGTCGACACAGTAAATATTACAATCCGGATACTTAAGGTTATATGGGCACCTGTAGCAATAACCGTAAGGAGCATGCGTCACGCCTGGAACAAGCGGTGCAAAGCCCTTCTCATGGATCATCTTGCTGGCAGACAGGGACAATGCGCCCATGGTACGTCCATGAAACGCACCGTAGAATGATAAGATAAGTGAACGCCTTGTATGATACCTTACCAGCTTTAATGCAGCTTCAATTGACTCAGCGCCGGAATTTCCATAGTATACCTGTAAATCGTCTCCTGTATCGGCAATCTTACAGATCTTTTCCGCAAGGGCCGACTGTGCGCTGTAGTAAAAGGCAGTGCCGGACATATGTAAAAATTTCTTTGCCTGTTCTATTATAGCCTCAACAACTGCCGGGTGACTATGCCCGGTGTTGCAAACGGCAATGCCTGAACTGAAATCAAGAAAACGATTTCCGTCAACGTCGGTTACAACAACACCCTCACCCTTATCAATAACAAGGGGATAACTCCTGGTATAAGAGGGGGATATGTATCTTTTGTCCTTGGCAAGAATTTCCCTGGCCTTTGGGCCGGGTACCTTTGTTACAAAATTAGGTTAGTCAATGGTCTTCATAGTTGTATTTATCCCTTATTTAAATTATAATAGTTTCACAAAACCTGATTTTTTAAGAGTTTGACTAATTTAGCTATCACATTCGATGTGCTATTTCAATAGATTTATAGAAAATAAGGCAAACACATACGTTATTGCTTGACCATATTTCTTTTCTTGGATATATAAACATATCTAAGTCTATTGTTTTTAGCCATGGATAATTACAGGTTAATTTTCAACATCTAACAATATAAATGGAGGGTAAGGGAATGAAAAAAATATTTATGTTTGTTCTATCAGTATGTGTGTTGTTTTCCTTGGGCACCATAGGAAACGCAGCAACATTAAAATTGGCATTGGATGCTGATCCTGTATCTCTGGATCCCCATGTTCAATTGTCCGGCGGAATGCTCCAGTTTTCTCACTGGGCATTCGATCCTTTAGTAAGGTGGACACAAGAGGGCACCTTTGCACCCAGACTCGCCACTAAATGGGAGCGTGTCAGCGATCTGGCAATAAGGTTTTACCTGCGCAAGGGCGTAAAGTTTCACAGTGGCAATAAATTTACCGCTCAAGATGTTTTCTGGACATTTGAGCGGATTAGAAACAGTGTTGATTTTAAGGGCCTTTTTGAACCCTTCGTAGGTGTTAAGGTCATAGACGATTACACATTAGATATTGTCACAAAAAAACCCTATGCACTGCTCCTGAATATGGCTACATATATCTTCCCCATGGACAGCAAATTCTATTCAGGAACGGATGCAAATGGACAACCTAAGGATGCTATAGTAAAAATCGGTCCTTCATTTGCCATGAAAAATGAATCAGGAACAGGCCCATTTAAGGTAACCTACCGTGAACAGGGTGTTAAAACCGTATTTGAAAGATTTAGTGAATATTGGGATAAAAATTGTCCAGGTAATGTGGATAAAATCATACTTACCCCTATCAAGGAAGACGCGACCCGTGTAGCGGCATTACTTTCAGGTGACGTTGATTTCATATCTCCAGTGCCTCCACAGGATTTTCCAAGGATCAAGAAGGACCCTAAAATCCATTTGGTAACCTATTCCGGCGGTCGTATTATCACTGTTCAGCTTAATCAAAAACGTCGCGCTGAGTTCAAGGATGTAAGGGTTCGTCAGGCAATTGTCTACGCCATCAACAATAATGGTATTGTTAAAAAAATCATGAAGGGGACTGCTACTGTTGCAGGCCAGCAGGGACCTAAAGGCTATGCTGGTTATAAGGAAAGCCTGGCTCCTCGTTATGACCTGGAAAAGGCAAAGAGCCTCATGAAGGCAGCGGGCCTTGAAAAAGGTTTTGAATGTACCATGATTGCCCCTAACAACAGATATGTAAACGATGAAAAGATCGCAGAGGCAGCTGTCTCAATGCTTGCTAAAATTAACATTAGGGTAAATTTGAAGACCATGCCCAAGGCCCAATACTGGGATGAGTTTGATGCGCAAGTAGCAGACATCCAGTTGATTGGATGGCATTCAGATACTGAAGACTCAGGAAACTTCAGCGAATTCTTGACCATGTGTCCCAATAAAGAAACAGGATATGGCCAGTATAACAGCGGGAATTATTGCAACCCAAAGATAGATGAGCTTACTATTGCTGCTCAATCTGAGACTGACCTGGCAAAAAGGGCCAAGATGCTCCAGGAAATAGAGCAGATTCTTTATGATGAAGCTGCCTATGTGCCTTTTCATTGGCAAAATCATTCTTACGCAGGTAAGAAAAATGTAGATATAGCGCCTATAGTAAACACCCAAAACTTTCCTTATTTTGGGGACCTTGTTATTAAGTAGCGTGCTAAATATTTCTGCATAATAAAGGGGCGGATATCTATAATGGATCTGCCCCGATTTGCTAAAATTTTTGTAACTATTCAGCAAATGGCCCCGGTGCTTCGCTTCAGTCCAGGGTTATTAATGAAAGAAACTTATAGGTCGAATAAGAGATTTAAAGACCGTCAGGACAGGGGAATATCTTTTTGAATGCCCACAAATAATATGCATCATTTCATGGGGTGCAGATAACATTAAGTATTCTGCCCGGAAAAATTTAAAGTTTATTCTCTTATGGCAATACCATAAAAGATACACGGTTCTGCTTACCTTTACATAGAGAAACAAACAGGGATGCCTTATACACTCTAAGGCTATGTGTGTTGCGGCCATTAAAAAAGAGATTCCCCCTGTCCTGATATATAGGCAATGGTATTTAATGTTTGCATTTATTGTACGAAGAACAACTCAAGCCATTTTCGTTATGCTGATAATCAGTCTTATCGGCTTTACCATCAAGAACAAGATCGGCGATCCGGTCCGTGACATGGTAGGGGAAAGAGTTACGCCTGCTGAACGAGAACAACTGAGAGATAAGCTGGGTTTAAACGACCCGTTTCTTATTCAATATGCCCGTTTTATAAAAAATGCCGTTAAGGGTGATCTTGGACTTTCTTTTTTTTATAAAAAGCCTGCCCTTAAGGTAATAATCTCCAAGGCCCCTGCTACAATTGAGCTTGTTTTTGCCACAACCCTTATTCTTATCTTTATATCCCTTCCTATTGGAATATATACTGCTATAAGACCTAATAACTGGTTTTCAAAATTCACCATGGGGGTCAGCACATTAGGTGTATCTATACCCGTATTCCTTACCGCCATACTCCTCATCTATCTTTTTTCAGTTGAACTTAACTGGTTGCCTTCCTATGGCAGGGGAGCTACTGTGAATGTATGGGGCTGGGAAAGCGGGTTGCTTACCCCGGATGGATTAAAACACCTGATCTTGCCAAGTATTGCTCTTGCATCTATCATGCTCCCTCTTTTTATACGCCTTATTCGCTCTGAAATGATGGAAATCTTAGAAACAGAGTATATCAAATTCGCATGGGCCAAGGGAATTCATCGCAAACGTATATGGTTTGTTCATGCCTTTAAAAACACCTTACTCCCTGTGATTACCGTGTTTGGGGTTCAAATCGGCATTATGTTTGCCTTCACTATCCTCACTGAAACAGTTTTTCAGTGGCAGGGAATGGGCTTTATGTTCCTGGAGGCAGTTGAGAGGTCTGACACCTCTCTGCTTGTGGCATATCTTGTTGTTGTCGGCGCTATTTTTGTTGTTGTTAACACCGTTGTAGACATTATTTACGGCATGGTTAATCCTACTCTAAGAATTGCAGGGAGAAAATGAACCAGTCATTGATACGATTTAAAGAATCTTATCTTCTATACAATTTCAAGAGAGACCGGGTAGCGATTATTAGCTTTATCATACTTGCGTTTTTAATATTGATCGGCATTTTAGCACCTATCATTTCACCATACAATCCATACGATGCTATGAATATTGATATCATGAATGCAGAAACGCCACCGGCTTGGGTAGAAGATGGAGATAGGAATTTTCTTCTTGGGACGGATATACAGGGCAGAGACCTATTGAGTACAATGATTTATGGGCTGCGGCTTTCTCTTATTATTGGTTGTGGGGCTGTGTTACTTCAGGCGTTGTTAGGCATTATGGTTGGCCTGGTAGCTGGATACAGAGGCGGCAAGATAGACTCCCTTTTAATGAGGGTGGCTGATATACAATTATCCTTTCCTTATCTGATGGTCGCCATTTTTATCAGCGCTATCTTCCAGGTTGCTTTTGGCATAGGGCGCTTTGAAAAATTGGCAGTGCCCTTATTGGTTATCATTATCGGCCTGGCAGAATGGCCTGTTTATGCACGAACAGTAAGGGCCTCTGTGATGGGAGAGAAAAGCAAAGAATATGTAGAGGCCGCCCGCGTCATTGGGCTAAGCCAAAAAGTAATCATGGTGAGACACATTTTGCCAAACACAATGACTTCCGTGCTTGTAATTTCTACAATACAGGTTGCAAATGCCATTATGAGCGAGGCAGCTCTTTCATTTTTGGGATTGGGCATGCCTGTTACCAAGCCGTCTCTTGGGTCTTTAATCCGATCAGGTTTTGAATATATTTTTAGTGGATCCTGGTGGATCACCTTTTTTCCAGGATTCCTTCTGGTGCTCCTTGTGCTGGTGATTAATCTTTTGGGGGACTGGCTCAGGGATGTGCTCAATCCAAAATTGTACAAGGGTTAGGCTGAATATTCTATAAAAGAATTAATATGGATACGCTGCTAAAAGTAAAGAACCTGGAAGTTAAATTCGCATTGAGGTTTGGCGATTTAACAGCCATAAACGGAATCAGCTTTTCCCTTAATAAAGGGGAACGGTTAGGGCTGGTAGGTGAAAGCGGTGCAGGAAAGTCAGTGACCGGATTTGCCATAATAAACCTGTTGAGCAAGCCGGGGCATATTTCAGAGGGAGAAGTAATCTTTAATGGTAGAAATATGAACAGGCTTTCAGATGAGGAAATGCGTGATATCAGGGGAAATGAAATCAGCATGATATTCCAGGACCCCATGATGACCCTTAATCCCGTACTTACTATAGGCACGCAAATGGTTGAGACCCTTCTGGCCCATAAGCGTATAAACAGGATGGAGGCAGAAAAGATTGCGCTGGAAAAATTAGAAAAGGTGCAAATTCCATCGCCTAAAAAGCGCCTCAAGCAATATCCTCATGAGTTTTCAGGAGGCATGCGTCAGCGTATTGTTATTGCCATTGCCTTGATTACAAACCCCTCCCTGATAATTGCCGATGAACCAACAACCGCCCTGGATGTAACTATTCAGGCAGATATAATGGACCTGCTCCTTTCTCTTTGTGAATCTGAAGACATGAGCCTTATCCTAATTACCCATGATCTGAGTGTAGTATCACAAGTGACAGAAAAAATCATCGTTATGTATGCAGGTAAGATTGTGGAAACAGGCACTACTGATCTTGTTTTAAAAGATCCACTGCACCCTTATACGCAAGGGCTTTTAAAGGCCCTGCCTGGAAGCCTTCAGCCTGGGAGTAGATTGAATCAGATACCTGGAGTTATGCCGACCCTCACGGATATCCCTTTAGGCTGTGCCTTTCATCCCCGTTGTGACAGGCGGGACACTATATGTGAGATAGAAACGCCCAATCTTATAAATGTTGATTCCAATAACAGGATGGTGGCCTGTCATATGTTGGGTAGATAATAAGCGGCAATATTTTACACACTGGCATCTCGGAGAGATAAAAAAATGAATAACAGTCTTTTAACGGTGAACAACCTCGTTAAACGGTTTGATATTTCCGGCGGATTTCTCGAACAGCTTAGATTTGATAATGGAAGGTTGGTGAGGAAACACACAATCGTTAAGGCCATTAACAATGTCAGCTTAACTATATCATCAGGGGAAACATTCAGTGTTGTCGGTGAAAGTGGTTGCGGAAAATCAACTCTTGCCAGGACCATACTTGGACTTTACCCCCCTGAAGGCGGTGAAATTTATTACGGTACAGATAGGATTGATAACCTTACACCTAATAAAATGCTTCCTTATAGGTCAAAAATGCAAATGATATTTCAGGACCCATATGCATCCCTAAACCCAAGAAAAACCGTGCAGCAAACCTTAGAAGAGCCCGTCCTCTTTCATAATAAGTCTATTTCCAACAAAGAGGCGAGTGAAAGAATTTCCGAGGTCATGATGCAGGTAGGCATTGATCCTTTATGGGTAGGGCGTTATCCCCATGAATTTTCCGGTGGACAGAGACAGCGAATCAGCATAGCCAGGGCATTAATGGTTGACCCTGAGTTTATTGTGGCGGATGAACCGGTTTCCGCCTTGGACGTCTCTATCCAAGCCCAGATACTTAACTTACTCATGGATGCCCAGGAAAAACGTGGCCTGACCTATATGTTTATCACGCACGACTTGTCTGTTGTGGAACATATTAGCACCCGTGTTGCTGTTATGTATCTTGGTGTTCTATGTGAATTGGCTCCGGCAAAAGAACTTTTTAGCTCACCTAAGCACCCATATACCCAGGCGCTCCTCAGTGCTATCCCGAAAGTGGGGGAAAAAAGGCAAAAGCATATTAAATTGAGGGGTGAAGTGCCTACACCAATAAATCTCCCCTCAGGCTGTGTATTTAACGGTCGATGCCCCTATGTAAAAGACATTTGCGCAAGGGAAAAGCCGGAACTAAGAAAGGTAGGCAATGATCATTTTATTTCCTGCTTTCTTTAGAAGGGAGAAAGATTATAAAAATTTTTCAATACTATAAAAAAAACAGCATCCATCTTGGCGTCATTGAGAAAGGTATGTCGATACCCATAGACTTTCAGGATGATATGATTGAATTCATCAAAAATAAACCAACATATAGTCATATAAAAGAGGCTTTAAACCTTGAAAAAATTAAGCTTGCCCCACCTGTAACAAGCCCTTCCAAGATTGTTGCCGTAGGCCTTAACTATGCAGACCATGTCCAGGAAAGTAAAGGGGAAACCCCGGAGTCACCACTAATCTTTGCAAAATTCCCTAACAGCCTGATTGGCAATAACGAACGGATTACCTGGGATACAAATCTTACCAAAAAGGTAGATTTTGAGGCAGAATTAGCGGTGATTATTGGGAAGACGGTACGCAAATGCACCAAATCAGAGGCCATGGATGCAATTTTCGGATACACATGCGCCAATGATGTTAGCGCCAGAGACCTTCAATTTGGCGACGGCCAATGGGTAAGAGGCAAATCCCTTGATACGTTTTGCCCCCTTGGTCCCTGGATTGTAACAAAAGATGAAATACAGGACCCCCACACCCTTGGCATCAGGAGCTCGCTTAATGGAGAGCTAATGCAAAACAGCAATACAAGCATGTTGATATTTAAGCTGCCGGAGTTAATCAGCTTTATCTCAAATAATTTCACCCTCCTTCCCGGAGATATTATATTAACTGGTACTCCCCACGGTGTAGGGGCCTTTCGTGATCCATCCGTGTATATGAAAAATGGTGATGAGATTGTAGTCGAGATAGATAAGATCGGCAGGCTCGTAAATGTTTGCCGCACACTGTAATTTGACCATAATATTTAACTTCTTTACAAACACGTAATGCTAAACAGAAATACCCGGAAAAAAATACAGGGGCAAATTATGATAAAAATTCATGGAAAAAGCAAAACTAAGAAGACCTTGTTTATAATCTCTTTCCTTTTATTAATCCTAACTGCCTTAATCTCGAATCATGTCTGGGCGCAAGAAAAAGCGGCTATAGACTCTATAAAGCTTAAACCTCTTTCTAAACCCCAATCAATCTCATCAATTACCATTACCAAGGAAACGCCAACAGACCCAAGGATCTCCCTGGTTAGAGATTGGTTAAGGGAAAGTATTAATAGTGTTCGTTCAAGCGCATCGCATAGCCCTGAAAGTAATAATATAAATGTTCCCAGGGCGAGGAGCATTCGGGGACATGAAATTAGGAATGCTAATAATAATGTAAATGTAATTTTTAATTCTGTTACAGGAACGCCAAGGCAGATTAAAGGCGCGGTGATAGAGCACGCTTCCCGTGGCATTGCTTCCGGCAGTGAAAGGGATGAAAAAACAGCCCGGGCATTTCTCAGAACCAACCGTGGCCTCCTGCGCATTAATGACCCTGATAGTGAGTTAAAACTCTGCAAACGCCAGACAGATCACATAAACCGCCGCCATCTACGATTTTCCCAGAGATACAACAGTATAGAAGTATGGCCTGCCGAGCTGATTGTCCACCTCAACCAGGAAGGTAGTGTTGATTTGATGAATGGTGCATTTGTGCGTACCCCCCGAAAAATTGTTACACAGCCGGTTTTGGGTGAAGATGATGCGATTGCGAAGGCCCGTGAGGAAATTCCAGGCGGAAAAGATGCCTATGTCAGCGATCCAGCGCTTATTATCTATGCGCCTAATGGCAGCGTACCCAGGCTGGCATGGAAACTGGAGTTGTCTGTCTCCCCTCAGTCAAACTGGCTTGTTGTGATCGACGCATTAAATGGCGCGACTTTGACCGCTTACAATCAGGTAAAAGCGGCGAGCGTGGCAGGCTCTGGCCTCGATCTCTTCGGGGTTAACCAATCATTGAACATATGGCAAGAAGATAACACCTTATACATGGTGGATACAAGCAAAAACATGTATGACGCCACATCAGACCCGCCAAGCCCGGAGTCAACAAAGGGCGCCATTATTGTCCTTGATGCACTTAATACGCCAGTAGATGAATTGTCATTACTTTATTACCCCACTTCGGGAAATGCATCTTCAGGGTGGCTTCCAGATGCAGTCAGCCTGGCATATAATCTCTCTGAGACATACAGTTATTATCTTGAGCGCCATAACAGAAACTCGATAGACGATAATGGCTGCTCAATTGTCGGTGTAGTTAGGTTGGGCCAAAACTACCATAATGCATTCTGGACCAGTGATCTCCATATGATGTTTTTTGGTGATGGTGAAGCCTATGCAGGAGCCCTTGATATAGTAGCGCATGAACTTACCCATGGAGTCACATCTCATACAGCGGACTTAGTGTACAAAGACCAATCAGGTGCGTTAAATGAATCCTTTTCTGACATCTTTGGAGAAATGGTGGATGCGCGAACAAGGGGCTCTGCAGACTGGCTAATGCCATCTGTTTTGCAGAATCCTTTTCGCAGCCTGAGTGACCCGTCATCTATTGATATAGCTGGTTTCGGTCCTTATCCCTCAAAAATGAGTGAGTATATTTACACAACACAGGACAATGGCGGTGTGCATCTAAACATGACTATTGTTGCCCACGCCTTCTACCTGCTTGCAGAAGGCCTGGAACG
Organism: Thermodesulfobacteriota bacterium; assembly: GCA_034718555.1. GTDB lineage: Bacteria > Desulfobacterota > DSM-4660 > Desulfatiglandales > B25-G16 > M55B121. The sequence goes on along the minus strand of JAYEMW010000134.1, from coordinate 10,270 downwards.
GGCTATTGGAATACGGGACGCTGAGCGCATATTCTACAGGGCGCTCGCCTATCACCTTGTGGCAAACTCTCAATTAATAGATGGTCGGCTTGCCTGCATTGCCTCTGCTGAGGAGCTCTTTGGCAAGGGATCAACACAGGCCTTAAAGACCGCAGAGGCCTTTGATGCAGTGGAGATATTTGAAGACAACTCCACACCTGACCCTCAGCCATTTCCAGCTGTAAGCGGTCCTGACGCAGTGTTGTTTGCATACTATGACCAGCAGGTTGGAGGCGCATTTCTTGGTCGACTCGAGGAAGGCGACCCGGAAAGAGGTGTTAGAATATCATGCTCTAATGTTGCCCCTTCTCGTGCTTCTGTAAGCGGTAATGGTAGCTTTGCTGTCTACTTAAATCCTTTCAAAGACATATGTTTGGTTGATACGCACCCAAACCAATGCGAGACCTGTTTGGGTTACCCTGGCCTGGTAAATTCCGTTGCCATGTCTCCCGACGGGAACCTTTTTGCTTTTGTATTTCTTGATGAATCCGGGGTGCCAACAAATTCTATCAACGTCATTAATATTGATAAAGATACGGTAAAGACCTTTGAACTTCTTCCCCCACCAGTCTTTGATGGAGATTTTTCAATAGGTACAATCTTGTGGGCAGATGCCATGGATTTTACCGCAGACGGAAAATTCATAATCTATGATGCATTCAATATTATCAAACTTACTGATGGATCGCAAATTGGGGTGTGGAGTATTTATGCCATTGACCTTGCAGCAGGGCAGACTCAGACCATCGTTCCGCCAACCCTTGGATTAGATATCGGTTACCCGGCTCTGAGCCATACAAACGATAACTTCATCACCTTTGATGTGTTAGACACAGGGACCGGAGAATCATACATATTTACTGGAAATCTAAACACTGGAGACTTGAAAATAGTTTCACGCACCTTAAATGACTATGGGATCCCAGGTTACACAGGTGACGATACTGCAATTGTCTTCTCAGTGGCAGACCTTTCTGCCCCGACTGGTCGTTCCCTCTTCAGGCAACCAATAGCAGAAGACCATATTACAGCGGTTGGCAATCCAGAGTTGTTTTTAGCTGACAGTGATTTTGGGGTAATTTACCGGTATGGAACATTTGTTTCTCCTGAGGCAAATATATCAGTCTCCCCAGAATCTATTTCCTTTGGATATGTGCCAATGGGCAACAGCAAAGATATGGAAATAACTCTCTCCAATACCGGCTCAGCAAATCTAAAAATAAGCTCCCTTTCTATAACAGGTGCAAACACATCCGATTTCAGTATAATAAGTGGCGCCTGCAAGGGCCAAACACTCTCTCCTACAGGAACTTGCATCTTTAAGGTATCACATTCACCTATATCAGAAGGAGCAAAGAGCGCCAGTCTCACAATATTATCCGATGATCCTGATACCCCGTCACTAACTGTGTCTTTGACTGGAATAGGGATTATACCAATATCTGATGGTGATGTAGCCCCCTTAGGAAACAGGGATGGCACAGTAAACGTAGGCGATGCACTGGTCGCCTTACGTTTTGCATTAAACTTGGAGACACCTTCTCAGGAAGATATACAGCATGGGGATGTTGCGCCTCTTGATGCCAGTGGCAAGCCAGACCCTGATGGGGAAATTACCGTTGGCGATGCCCTGGTGATATTGAGAAAGGCCCTTGACATGATACAGTTCTGATTATAAAAATCGGACTTTAATCTTTGCAACCCTATATGGAAGAGTAAAAACAATGATTGTAAGAAATTTAAGGGATAAAGAGGTATTAGACACTACATATCTGGCCCACGGCGGGGCAATAGCGCAGATGATATTAGATAGAAGAATACTGAAAGAGATAGGATTCCTGGCAACAGCGAGGCTGTCTCCTGGAAACAGCATTGAACCGCATATAGACCCTATGGAAGAAATATATTTTATAGTGGACGGCGAAGGGGACATGAGCGTTGATGGAGAAATCAGGCATGTAAGCCCTGGTGATGCCATATGGCTTCCAACCGGCTCAAGGCACGGCCTAAAAAATAATGGAAACAAAGACTGCGTAATACTGGTTATCGCTTCGCCGGTAGGGGGACAGTAAAATAACATCAATCAGAAATTTACAAACTGAAACAATCCCTTTTGTAACGGGGAAATATTTGACAGGATAACAGGATAAACATGATATAAATATAGTTAATCAAAATCATCTGCCACAACTCATCAACTTAGCGAGATCTGGATCAAGCGTAAGGTTAAAGATTTAAAATAAGAGATCAACAGGATGCCTGTCTGCATGCGACGCACAGGCATGAAAAACTATCATGTTAATCAATGCCTGCCCCGCGCATGGCGGGGTTTATCCTGTCAAAAAATAGATGAATATGAGTTTGTAAATTTCTGATTAATGGATTCATGCCATGCTTCTTAGAGAAGAAAGAAACGAAATAGTACGTTTTGGGGGGAAACTGGTCAGCTCAAAACTGACAACCGGTACAGGCGGTAATCTAAGCTTATTTAACCGCAGAGAAGGATTAATTGCCATTAGCCCAAGTGGCATTGACTATCTTGAAATGAGGATAGAGGACATAGTGTTGTTAGATATTGACGGGGAAATCATAGAAGGAAGCCGCAGACCCTCAAGCGAATCAAACTTCCATACCATGCTCTATCAAAAAAGGAAGGACATAAATGCTATAATACATACCCATTCGATATATGCCACTACCATAGCATGCCTCAACTGGGAAATACCGGCTGTCCACTATTTAGTTGGTTTCTCAGGAAATAAGGTGCCGGTTGCACCGTATGCAACCTTTGGCACAAAAAAATTAGCGGACAATATTTCTAAAACTATTGGAAACTACAATGCAGTCCTTTTAGCGAACCACGGGCTGATAACAATTGGGGTTGACCTATCATCAACATTCTATATTGCCGAGGAAATCGAACTCGTCGCACAAATATATTATCAATCCAGATGTATAGGCAAGCCGGCAATACTTTCTGATAAGGAAATGGATAAGGTAATCAAGAAATTCAAGGCCTATGGGCAAAAAAAGTAAGCTGCTAATTGCCTGAGGTCGGTTTAAATTTCGGCAGGCTAAATTCTTCGTTGATATCTTCCCATACCACCTCTACAGGCATATCGCACTTAACCTCCAAGGTATCACATTCGACTATATTGGTGAGGAGATGAGGTCCCTCAGGTAGTTCCACAATGGCTGTAACATAGGGTACTTCATCCTTAAACGCCGGATGAAAGGCAACGTGATAGACGACAAAACTATAAATTCGCCCTTTTCCATTAGACACAACCCATTCAGTTTCTGTTGAATAACACCTTGGACATATAATCGAAGGAGGCCACCTTACATGTCCGCATTCCTTGCATCTCTGGAACCTCAGTTCATGATCCCTGCACCCATTCCAGAAAGGCCTTGTGTCACTATTAGGTTTAGGTAAGGGTTTTTTGTATACCATCTCAGGGTCTCCTTAATATGACAGTTGAATTGCTTTGAAAAACTCCCCCATTGTCACTGCATAAAATTATCTCCGGCTCCTTGGTCTTTGTCTTTGGACCAAGCTGCCTATCACCGCAGCGGTTCATCAACTGCATCACACCCTCTGTTAATGGTGTAAGTCCCATAAAATAAGCCTCGGATAAAAGCCCGCCGGAGGTATTTACAGGCAGTTCTCCCCCAGGGGCCGTCCTTCCCTCCTTGAACCAATCACGCCCCTCTCCTGGGCCAAAAAAACCATAGTCCTGAAGGGTAATCTCTACAGTATATGTAAAGCAGTCATATATCTGGCAAGCATCAATATCATCAGTAGATATTCCCGCCATATTAAATGCTATCTTCCCCGCTTCCTTTGCTCCAGTGGGTCCTTCCATGAAATCAGACTGATGTACATCTACGGACGGATTATGCTCCCCTATCCCCATTATATGTACAGGTTTTTGCTTAAGGTCTCCAGCCCTTTCCGTGGATGTAACGATATACGCCCTTCCGCCATCACTCACAGGGCATGCATCGTAAATCCTGAATGGCTCAATCAGCCACCTTGCATCATTATATTCTTCATAAGAAAGGAGCTTTTTATTCATCATGGCTATGGGATTAAGATTTGCCCATTTTCTCTGGCTTACGGCAATTTCTTTCCATGTCTCAGGCCCCGTATCAAAGACGTGCATTGCCCTTCTTGCTGCAAGGGCATAGTTTGCCACAAGACCAAACTCACCAAAAACTCCATTATCATCTATAGGTTCACCGTGAGTAGCCTCTTTTAAGAAGGTTCTCCCCCCTGAAAAGGCATTATCAGCATAGGTAATTAATACATATTTGCAAAAACCTGCCTCAAGAAGGCTGATTGCATTGACAAGATGACCCCTGGCGCAATTTGCCTCTTGACTAATTATACGAGGCTTTATTCCAAGGTATTGGGCGATTAGATAAGGGGTTATTTCCGTATCATTTTTTAGCGGCTCAAAATGCCTGTAGCACATAAGGCCATCTATATCCTCTTTTTCCAGGTCTGCATCCTTTATAGCGTTAGCGCATGCCTCAACATAAAAGCTTAGGGCCGTGCGGTCAGGCACATTTCCCTGGGGCGTGTGGCCTACTCCGACTATTGAATATTTATCCCTTAGGTGTTTTAAATCCATAGATAACCATCTTTTTTTCAATTTTACCAACTACTCAGCCGCAGATTTACGCTGATTGTCGCTGATATTTTTTCTTTTATTATCATTATAAATTTCATAAAAACTTTTCAGAATGATATCCGTGATTTCTTTGTATTTAAGCCTCACTGCGTTCATCTGAGTGAATCTAAGGCTTATTCCCCAGTATGCTACCCACAGGTAATTGTTTCCCTTTAAGAAATTCGCCGGCAGGCATCCTCTTCTTGCCCGGCACCTGAATCTCTTTTATGGTCAATAAACCATCTCCGGTTTCTACTTCCAGTCCCACGCTGGTAAAATCTTTTACCCTGCCCGGCGTCGGAGTTGTTTTTATTTCTCCGGAAACAACAGAGCATTCAAACAGCTTCATCATTTCTCCATTATAGTATGTGAAGGCGCCTGGCCAGGGATCCAGACCTCTGATCAATCCACAGAGCTGTTTTGCCGTCCTGGACCAATCTATCCTCCCCTGATCCTTTGTCAGTTTTGGGGCATAGGTGGCCAGAGAATCATCTTGTGTCACCTCTTTAACCGTGCCGTTGGATAGGCCTTGCAGTGTCTTCATAAGCAACTCAGGCGCTAAATAGGCGAGCCTGTCATATAATCGGCCGGCAGTTTCGCCTTCAAATATATCCACCTCTTGCTGTATGAATATTGGTCCTGTATCAAGTCCTTCATTCATATGCATTGTGGTTAGGCCGGTCTTTTCTTCATTATTAATAATAGCCCATTGTATTGGTGCAGACCCCCTGTATTTCGGCAAAAGGGAGCCGTGGATATTTATACCCCCCCATTTAGGTAAGCTAAGAACTTTTTCAGGAACTATTTGTCCGAAGGCTATAACAACAAGAATGTCGGGTCGGAGTAAAAAAAGTCGGTCTAAGAATATATTATCCAGCCTCTCCGGCTGAAGGATAGGGAGACTATTTTTCTCTGCGACAAGTTTTACAGGTGAAGGTGTTAACCGCCTGCCCCTTCCTTTTGGTCTGTCCGGCTGGGTAACCACAGAGATTATATCATATCCCTCGTAAATTAGCCTCTCCAATGCGGGAACAGCAAATTCAGGGGTACCAAAAAAAACTATTTTTGGACTCGATGGTAGTTCGGTAAGGTTGATTTTATTATCCATTTTTATTTTCTTTGACTAACTTTTCAATTTTTTTCCGGTAAATATTTCTCTTTAAAATACTAACATGGTCAAGTATCAGGACCCCATTAAGGTGATCTATCTCATGCTGTATACAGATAGCAGTTAAGTCTTCCGCATCAATATCAATCAAATTTCCATCTCTATTCAGGCCTTGTACCTTAATGTATTTTTTACGGTTTATCTTTCCCTGGAAATCCGGAACACTAAGACATCCCTCTTCATAAATGATCTTATCTTCTCCTGAAACAATTGCAGGATTAATCAAGACAGTTAGATCTTTTGCCTTCTCTTTGTAGCTTATATCAAATATAATGATTCTCTTTGGTATTCCAACTTGATTTGCTGCCAGGCCAATCCCGGAATTATTATACATCAAGTTTGCCATACTATCTACAATGCCCTGAATTTCCGAATCAATATTTTCTACTGGTTCAGCAACTTCCTTTAAAACAGGGTCTGGGTATACACATATATCCATTATAAATCCCTTAATCTATGTTTAAAAACATCCCTTAATTCTGATAAAATTTTCCCGGGCTTATTATAATACATCAACACAAGCACCAGCATAAACAATTTAACTATTTCCCATTTAAAAATCAAGTCGATGCACATAAATACAGCAATTCTCATTTTGGTATAATTTATTAGCCACGGACCCACGCAGACTGACACGGACAAATTATTTATCCTATAGCCTTTACCTCTTTTCGCGAAGCGATGATACTATTTTAGCCGAGCAAGTTGTTAGGCTAAAATGTCTGTGTGTTTCTGTGGTTAAGTCGCTTATTTCGCTATAATTAGAATTGCTGAGCAGTTACAGACCATCTGGACTCCGGTTTTCACCGGAGTGACGACTTTTTATGATTCCATCAATGTTGTATAACTGCATGAAATATTTTGTTTATTTGGAATTCAAATTTTGATATTATTTAGGATTTCGATATTCGAATTTCGGATTTATACTCCGTTGTGGGCAGGGCAAATGTATCAAATTTTACTAAATTAGTTTCCACCTTGACGTTTTCCTGAATTCTACCGCCTTGTGTCTTGACAAAAATATATCTTAAAACTACTCTGGTATTTACTGTAATCGTTAACAGCGGTTAAATCCAGCCCGCCGGCGGATAAAGGTTCAGTGGTTAGGCGGAAATGAAATCAATATCCTGGTTAAAAAAATAGTTCCATTAAGTTTTTTCCACCTGGTACGCTTGAGATATAGAGGGTGAAGGAAATATTGTAACCGTTCACATGTTCAGGGTTCAAGGTTCAAGGTTAGATAAAAGACTGAAATTGCATCCCAAAAAGGCTCGTAAAAAATGCGGGTTTTGCCACATCATTGCCAAGTACCATGTTTCAGGTTTGTGGGTGTGTGGAAACGATTGGTTTTCACGTACAAAACGCTTACAAAATGGCTTAGGGTGATAAGAATACAACCTTTGAACCCCTGAACCTTTGAACCGTGAACGGTTACGAAATATTTTATTTTAAAGGACACACTAAAATCGAATACAGTGAATTACTAAAAAATGGAGCTCATGAATTCGGAGTCGAACTTTCTGATAAACAGATATCGCTTTTTGCTATCTTCCTTGAAGAGCTATGGTCATGGAACAGGGTTGTAAACCTTTCAGGCATAACTGAAAAGAGGGAAATGGTGATAAAACTTTTTCTTGACTCCCTGGCGATCCTTCCTTATCTTCCTGCAGGCGGAACACTCCTTGATATAGGATCCGGCGCCGGTGTGCCTGGTTTAATTATCAAGATAGCAAGACCGGAATTCCAGGTTCACCTCCTTGAATCACGGGCAAAAAAGGTTAGCTTCTTAAGGAGTGTGATTAGAAGACTAAATCTCAAGGGTATATATGCATATAATGGCCGTGCAGAAAAAGACGTTGAGTTAGCCGGTTTACTTCCCTTCTATGATATCGTAACTGCCCGTGCCCTTGCATCTGTAAAAAAAACAATCAACATCTGCTCTCATTATCTTGCGCCGGAAAGTCTTTTAGTTACTTTTAAAGGCCCAGGTATCGCCAGAGAAGTTGAAGAGGGTAGAGAAATTATGGAAAAATATCAGCTCTTTACAAGGCACAAAATAAGTTACAAACTACCGGAAATCGATAGAATAAGATACCTTCTTATACTTAAAAAAGGGAATTTTTCATAAGGAGATAGTGTTATGGCGGTTGTTATCAGGGAATTTAAGATAGAGACGGCAGGATTTAATGATATTCATGATATAAGCCCCTTTGTGTCAAAATTTGTTCATGAGCTACCATTTTTAGAGGGCTCGGTTACTATATTTGTGCCAGGTTCAACAGCAGGTGTGACGACCATTGAATTTGAAAGTGGGGTAATTGAAGATCTAAAAGATGCATTTGAGAGGCTTATTCCTCAGACCTTAGAATACAGGCATAATTTAAAATGGGGAGACGGAAATGGCTTCTCCCATGTTAGATCCGCCCTTTGCAAGGCCTCCCTGACGGTTCCCTTTGTGGACGGTAAGATTACCACAGGCACCTGGCAACAAATAGTCATTATTGATTTTGACAACAGACAAAGGCACAGAAGATTGGTTTTTCAGGCAATGGGATAAATTGTACCTGAACGAAAAGCCGGCTCAGGTACTAAGTAGCTAATCTAATTTTACTTGAGGCGGTATGTTATCAGTCCATGGGCCGTATCATAGGGAGAGACACTGATTTGAACCTTGTCCCCAATTATTACCTTTATTTTATTCTTCTTCATTCTGCCGGAGAGTACGCCTGTGATTTTCACCCCTTCATCACACTCCACTTCCATTGTTCCTCCCCCTAACATCCTTGTCACCACTCCCTCTAAACGTATCAAATCGTCTCTGCTCAATTTATCCTCTTTTCCGTTATAAGGCAGTAAGTCAAAATAACTTACACATCTTACTTGCCTTTCATTCCGTCTTCTACGTTACTCGTCGCTTACATAATTTATTATGTTCACTCCTCGCGCCTTGAAGATGAAATAAAATTCTGCATAATCTGTACAAGTTATTTTGACTCACTGCCTAACTTAATTAATAAACTTTTGTTTTAGCTTCTATCACAATAAACCTTTTATGTCAACAGGTTCAGCGCAAGTATTTAATGTATAGCACTTACCAGTTTGTGTCTTATGTTATAATAATATAACCGATCGTGAGAATTTTAACCTTAACCTTCACTTTTCCCATGCAGTGTTGTATATAAAAGCTATTATCAGAGAAAAGCATATGCAGCCATGAAAACAAAAACGACCTCTTTGTTGATTTCTGGTGGCGATGAGAGCAAGCCTTTGATAATCAAGAAAATGTAATCACTACAAGGAGTTATTATGAAACCGTTTGAAAGCGCCTCATTGATGAAAAATGAAAGTGAGGCCATCGAGGCAGCTATCAGGATGCTAAAAAGCAAATTCTCCGTATCTAAAGTTATTCTCTTTGGATCAAAGGCCCGCGGAGACCATGACGAGCATTCAGACATTGATTTGCTTGTGGTCGCCGCCAAATTGCTGCATTGGAAAGAAGAGAAGGCCATTGTTGGGGCTTTATTCGATATTGGTATGGAATATGATGTTATTTTTAGTCCTTTGTTCACATCCGTTGATGAGTGGGAGAATGGTATGTTCAGGGAGTTTCCTGTTTACCAGGAAATCTCACGAGATGGAGCTGTAGTGTTATGAGCCAACAAATTATTATCGACTATTGGGTAGAAAAAGCGGGCGAAGACCTTACGTCCGCCCGGGACAACCTTTAAATATGTAAAAATAAATGATAAGCAGGATTGTTTTATTGTGAAGGCTCAAAAAAAGACTATGACACCCTTTGAAATACTCAAGGCTATCCAGAATTTGACTGAAGAGGAAAAAGAGACTCTTGCTATCCTTGCAGACAAAGGGCTTTCTGAAGAACTCTTGAAAAGACGCAAAGACGTAATTGTGGAGATGCAAAAAGGGGAGTTGATAGGCGAAGAAGATCTCTTCAGGAGTATCTGAGAAAATGTTTAAGATCAAGAGCGTCAAAGCTGTGAAGAAGGACTTAAAAAAGCTTCCTCATGAAGTTATGGGGGATATTAAGACCGTCCATTTCAAGAATATCCGAGAAGATCCTTATTTAAGGCTATAAACTGGTTACAAAAACCCATCACGAGCATCTCATCATTTATGTCAACGCGAATAAGGCAAGGCAGGTCTGGTAATGGGTGAAACGGCAGGAAAAATGGGAATCCCATCACAATTGTAATAGAAACGATAAACAGGCTTACAGCATGTATAACCTTATGCTAATATAATCTAAGGGTTTGTTGAGTAAAATGCCTCTTTGAGAGGAACTTATGGAAAAGGAAGCAAAAGCAAGGATAAGGATCAATGGCCTCCTTCAGCACGCAGGCTGGCGGTTTTTTGATGATGAAAACGG
>JAYEMW010000133.1:0-4109 GCA_034718555.1 Thermodesulfobacteriota bacterium | reverse complement strand
CAAACTGGTAAACCAATTGTAACATCAAAGAATGCTAAAAAACTTTTGAATAAATCAGGTAATAAAGAGATTGAAAATGGCAACTAAAAAAATAGCAATATTTCAAAAAAAAGAGATTCGCAAAACTATTCATAATAATGAGTGGTGGTTTGTAATTGAGGATGTAGTTTTTGCATTAACCGACTCTAAAAATCCCAAGGGGTATATTAGAGATATGAGAAGGCGAGATGCTGAACTTGCTAAAGGGTGGGGGCAAATTGCCACCCCCCTTGCAATAGAAACTGCCGGCGGCTTTCAGAGGATAAATTGTGCAAATACTGAAGGAATCTTTCGCATAATCCAATCCATTCCATCACCCAAAGCAGAACCATTTAAACGCTGGCTGGCAAAAGTAGGGGGCAAACTTGCCGGGAATGCAAAAAAAGCACTGGAAAAAAAGACAGGAAAAAAAGTAAGCACAAATAAAAATTATCTTGATACACCCGAAAATAAAAAAAGATTGAAATAATCATTCGTGAATTCGTGGCTTAAGTCTTTTGCCACGAATGCACGAATAAAGAGAAAAAAATGAGCGAAATAATTTACAAAGAAGAGAGCTATAAAATAATTGGCAAGTGTATGGAAGTACACAATAACCTTGGCGCCGGATTTCTTGAAATAGTTTATAAAGACGCACTGGAATACGAATTCAAAAAAGCGAACATTCCATTCGAGAGAGAAAAAGAATACATTGTAAACTACAAAGGCATAACTCTTCCGCACAAATTTTATGCTGATTTTATCGTGTTTGACAAGATAATTCTTGAAGTAAAAGCCGTTTCCGGCATTGCTGATGAATTTATAGCACAGGCAATTAATTATCTCAAAGTTTCGCAAAACAAATTAGCTATAATTGCAAATTTTGGTGAGTTAAAATTAAATTACAAAAGAATTGTGCTTTAATTCGTGAATTTATTCTTTAGCCACGAATGCACGAATATTTTAATAATTATTAGTATAATAGAATTACTAATTACGTAACTAAAAGACCCAATTATTGAGTCTTTACAAAACATAAAAAGTAATGGCGGATATCTGACATTTAAGAACAATTAAGCCACTCATTCGCGAATAAATTTCGTGCATTCGTGGCAAAGTAAAAAACTGAGTGGGATAGAGGGTCAAACCTTAACTATTTACAAATTCAAATAACCTTGCCACTTACTTTTTATGGTTAGGCCTCTTCGTATAGAATACCCTGGTGCCTGATATCATGTAACCAGCAGGGGGAATGAAAGAAAGAATATATTCAGTGATGATCTGGACCAAGAGAGGTTACTTGCAATCCTTTCAGACACCAAGAATCTGTATGGAACTGAGATTCATGCTTATGGGCTCATAGAAAACCACCTCATCTTAATGACCACCGAGGCAAATCTCAGTACCTTTATGCAACGATTCAACACCACCTTCACAGTTTGTTACAATCGTCTGATTGACGTCAGCTATTTACTGGCATAACGCCCGTGCATATTGCCGGAATTACAGAAGTGGAGGCTATACTGACTGGCGGCTACCTACAGTGTCTGAATTGAAAGGTCTCTATAAGGCAGGAATAAGAAGTAAATATGATAAAGCATGCATACCAGCGTTTGGTGGATTGGAAATACATTAAACCCGTGAAGAAATAGTTTACGCCTACAACAAATAAGGAACCATCATATTGTAGCCTTTGTAGACAATAAAGGTTTCGACGGATTGGACATCTTTAATCTTTGAGACCTCATCTGCATAAAAATCAAGAAGACGAAATTCTTCATTGAAAAGAGCCACTAATATCAAATCAAATCTGCCTGTTACCACACTGACGGATATGACACCTTTTATTTTGCTGAATTCCTCTCCTTTGCTGATAAGATCCATAGTGCTTAGCTTTACCCCAATGATGGCGCTTCTGTGGCCAGGTATGGCTTCAGGGTCAACAAGGCCTGTGATGTTCAGGACGCCCTCTGAAGTAAGTTTGTTTATCCTGCCCCTTATGGTATTTTCAGATAAGTTGAGGGATTTTGCGATTTGCCTCAATGATTTTCTGCCGTCTCGAAGATGTCTTATGATAGCAATGTTGGTTTCATCCATTTTCATCTAATAAATTTCCTATCTGTAGGCCGTGGAATTGAAAAATAGTATCCATTACAGCAGAGCTAATGCCCAGAAATAGAAATATCCACATTCAACTCGTTTCCAATGTGATCGAGTCCCTCATTCAGACGCGCGCTGGTAAAGTTTGTCGGTACCTCAATTTGAATGTTTATGGTATAAATTGCAGCGCCGGTTTGGGGTGAATGGGTCATTCCGGAGTTAAAATTAGATATATTGATATGATTATCTGCAAGGTACCGGCTTATTTTGTAAACTATCCCCGCCTGATCAAGTCCCTGTATGTGGAGCGTTTTTTTGGTTGTGGTTTGTTTGGATTTGGTAATCTCACCATTGATTTGCCTTACAAAGGCTGATATTCCCTTTTCCCTTTCAAGCCTGTGGCATTCCCTCAGAAGCCGTTTTTCCAGTGGTTCCTCTATTGGATCTTCTTCAGTGCCTTCTACCAAAAAAATCATGGCAAACTCATCCGAAAGGTTAGTCATGGTAGAGTCCTCAAGGTTGCACCTGTTTTCATAGATCAACTGAGAAATGTCCGCAATGAATCCCGGCCTGTCTTTTCCAAATGCGGTCATTATAAATCTTTTTCTCATAGATTACCTCCATTGGATGGTCTCTAAACAATTTTAGGCGTTTAGCAAAGCCATGTAAAAATTTTTTTATCAAGGGGACGTTATAATTTCATCTGCGTCTTTATCCGGATGGTGATATCCATCCGTCTAAGTTGAAATTTTCACCAAATGGGTTTACAAAGCGTACACCTTCTATAATGGCGTTCGGGTTGAAATCCTCGGTAAATATGAGAGGGATCTGATGCAGCCTTGCCGTAGCCCATATTTGTGCGTCCCAATAAGACATCTTGTGCGTGCGAACCCCACGGACTGCCTCTAATACGATAGGTCCTGTCAAATCCAGCACCTCCCATGAAAGGAGATAGTTTTGAATACGGTCGTAGGCTTGTTTTATAGTCAGAGGCGGCTTTATTTTGCGGGTAGCGTTGACAAAGAATTCCCCCAACACCTGTGGGGTGAGCACACCCAAACGAAGAGTTGCCAGGCGGGTTAAAATCAGAGCTGCCTGCGATTGCTTTATCTGTTCACTCCTGTCATAGGCGTAAAGCAGGATGTTGGTATCAACGAGGATGTTATCGGCCATATCTCCCCAACCTTTCCTCGTACGCCTCTTCCCTCCTGAATCTCCGGCTGCCGGGGTGAGGAGTTCCGGCAATCCTTTTGTCAATAAAGGCCCTTTCCCGTTCCCAGGCGGACAGATCCCGGACACCAGGGCCCAAGAGGGCCATCTGCCTGTCTATTGCCCTGCGTATGACTTCCGCCTCAGTAACGCCCAGCATAATTGCACGTTTCTTAAGACTAACATCCTGCAAGGGTTCAATATAAATCTGCTTGCGGATCATCTGTGTCATGTTCTCATCTCCTATGAAACCTAAAATATACATCGCAGTATACATTATAATAACCTGCCTGTCAAGGAGAGAAGGTCCCTGTTCAGACTAATCCTTCGGATTTATGGTCTGAAACTGTCTTGTACATCTCCCTGGCATTATAGGAACTTCGCACAAAAGGGCCGCTAAAGACCTCGGTAAACCCAATTTCAAGGGCTGTGTCCCGCCAGTTGTCGAACTCTTCGGGTGTAACAAACCGGTCTACCTCAATATGCTCTATGGTAGGTTGAAGATACTGTCCTATTGTCAGCATACTGCAGCCTGTATGGTAAATGTCTTTAAGGGTTTGTTTGACCTCGCCGGGTGTTTCTCCAAGGCCGAGCATAATGCCTGATTTGGTGGGAATAGATGGTTTAATGTCCTTCACCCTTGTTAGAAGATTTAAAGAGCGTTTAAAATTCGCTCCAGGCCGAACCAGATCATAGAGCCGTGGAACAGTTTCAACATTATGATTTAAAACATCCGGCACAGCATCCAGGACTGTTACCAATGACATCTCATCACCCTTGAA
>JAYEMW010000132.1:0-20605 GCA_034718555.1 Thermodesulfobacteriota bacterium | reverse complement strand
ACCTGATGAACAGGAGGATTGTAATAACACAGGATAGCGCCAACCTTTCTTTTAAATGAAACCTGGTCAATTATAAGGTAGGCCTTGCCCTCCGACCATTCATAGATAGCCTTAAGATTATTATAGCCTGCAATTTCATTTGATCTTACTATCGTGATCGGGCCTTTCATAAAAAACCTCCTTTATTTTAATATTTATAAGGCATAGAACACTATATACAATAATACGACCCCTATTCAACTAATATACGTGACACTAATTGTTTTACTTAGCATGTAAGGCCTTATAAATCAAATCCAACAGAGCTTAGTCTTTCTGCCTCCTTGAAATCGGTTAAATCAAAGGTAATTGGGGTGATAGTTATCCAGCCTTCCTTCAGCGCCCTTAAATCGGTATTAGGCACGCTTTCCTCAATGGGTGTTTCCTTTGCCAGCCAATAGTAAACATTTCCCCTTGGGTCCTTTCTTCTTTCATATTTGTCTCTTTGCAAGACAAGGTCCTGGGTAGTAAAGGAAATGCCCTTAATTTTTTTCTCCGGTAGAGCCGGTATGTTTACATTCAGGGCGGTCCCTTTTCTCAAACCGTTCTCATTTATAAACTGGATTATCCTTCTGGAAAATTTTGCAGCAAAGGCAAAATCAGGCTTTATTTTTGTGTTAAGAGAAATTGCTATGGATGGGATGCCCAAAAAAGCGCCTTCTGTAGCGGCAGAGGCAGTTCCTGAGTACAAAATATTTATTCCAACATTAGAGCCAGGATTGATTCCTGAAATTATGATGTCCGGTCTATGTTCTAAAATTTCCTGTAAAGCTATTTTTATACAATCAGCAGGAGTGCCGCTTATCCCATAACCGAGAAAAGTCCCATTCCTCCTGAATTGATTAACCCTTAATGGATTAGATAGGGTAATAGCATGCCCTACAGCACTCATTTCAGTTTCAGGAGCAACTACTGAGACCTCAAAATCATCCTTCAATTCCTCAAAGAGCGCTGTCAATCCCTCTGCTAATATGCCATCATCATTAGTTAAAAGTATTCTCATCTACAGCTTTCGCTTGATGTTGATACATTTTTATATCTGCTTAAATTAGTTGTATTGGCAGTTATAGTCATAAGAGGCTTTCTGTTGTTACATACTCCAGATTAAAGGCATCGGCAACACCTTTATAGGTAACCTTTCCTTCCACCACATTGGCGCCGCCCCTTATTTCCAGGTTTTCCTTTAAGGCCTTTTTCCAGCCCTTGTCCGCAATTTCAATTGCATATGGCAGTGTTGCATTAGTTAAGGCAATTGTAGAAGTTTTCGCCACGGCACCAGGCATATTTGCTACACAATAATGAACCACGCCGTCTACAGTGTAGACAGGATCAGTATGAGTGGTTGCTTTGGAGGTCTCGAAGCACCCTCCCTGATCAATGGCAACATCTACCATTACAGAGCCCTTTTTCATGGTTTTTAACATTTCCCGCGTAATTAGTTTCGGGGCCTTAGCCCCTGGAATGAGCACAGCGCCAACTACCACATCGGCCCTTTTTATGATTTCTCGTATAGTGGCAGGGCTTGACATAAGGAGAAAGCAGTTTTTCGGCATTACATCGCTAAGGTAGCGGAGACGATCGAGAGATGCGTCTAAAATATAAACCTTTGCGCCTAAACCGCATGCCATTTTAGCGGCATTTGTGCCAACTATCCCGCCTCCGATAACAAGCACCGTGCCGGGATCAACGCCTGGTACACCTCCCAAAAGAACGCCCGCTCCCCCCCGCGACATTTCCAGATATCTCGCTCCCTCCTGGATGGACATCCGTCCGGCGACCTCGCTCATAGGTATAAGCAAGGGGAGAGACCCATCTTCCCTTTGAATGGTCTCATAGGCAATGTTGACGGAAAGGCTTTTGACGAGCGCATTTGTTAGGATTTCATTTGCAGCAAGATGAAGATAGGTGAAAACAATCTGTCCTTCCCTGATAAGATTATACTCAGAAGACAAGGGCTCTTTCACGTGCATAACCATATCCGCGGCTTTGTAAATTTCCTCCGGGGTTTCTACAATTTCCGCACCGCTGGCAGCATAAGAGCTATCGCTAAACCCGCTTCCCTCTCCTGCTCCTTTTTCAACGAGGAGCGTATGGCCGTGTTGATTCATTACCTCTACACCTGCTGGGGTCATAGAAACACGGTTTTCTTCGGTCTTGATCTCTTTAAGGATGCCTATAATCATTTTATCCTCCATAAAAAATTATTATGTACATACATATATGATTAAACAATAAATTATTGTAACCTATTTTTTTTGTATAGCAAATAAAATATTTCAAAAACCGGAATTTTAATTGAGCATAAAAATTACCAATGGATAATAATGAAATTTTTCAAGGGAACACATTGACAAAGTCAAGGCAAATTGATAAGTAATTTTCAGCATTGTTTAAAAAACTGGAGGTTTAAATGTCCGATAAAATTTATAGATTGGGTTGTGATATAGGCGGAACGTTTACCGATTTTGTTCTTTTGAATGATCAAACTGGTGAAATACACATCAACAAGTGTCTAACAACCCCAAAAGATCCCTCAGATGCCGTAGAAGAGGGCATAGAAGAAATGGAAAAAGAGGTTAAAGGCTTTGTTGATAACCTGAACGAGGTCATTCATGGAACAACACTGGTGATTAACTCAATTATAGAGAGGAAAGGAGCTAAAACCGGACTTATTACAACAAAGGGCTTCAGGGATATTTTAGAGCTCGGCAGAGAGATCCGTTACGCACCGTATGATATCTTCTCGGAATACCCTGAACCTTTAATTCCCAGGTTCTTTCGCTTTGAGGTGAACGAGAGAATTAGGAGTGATGGAAAGATAATAAAACCTTTAGAACCTGAAGATGCCCGCGGAGTTGTTCGCCGGATGATAAATATGGGGGCTGAATCCATAGCCGTATGCCTGATAAATTCTTTTGAAAACCCCGTGCATGAACGTATGATCAAAGAGATTATCTTGGAAGAAGCTCCGGAAATGTCTATATCAATCTCCTATGAAGTATTACCCCAGATAAGAGAGTATGAGAGAACCAGCACAACGGTTACCAATGCATATGTTAAGCCTTTAACCGGCAGATATTTATCCAGATTATCCGATAGACTAAAATCGGTCGGCTTTGAGGGAAGGCTTTTTATTATGCTGGCGAGCGGTGGCATCACATCAGTGGACACAGCCGTTGAGTTTCCTGTCAGGGTTATTGAATCCGGTCCGACAGCGGCGGTTATATCCGGACAGTATTATGGGAAGCAGTTTAATATCCCGGAAATGTTTGTTTTTGACATGGGGGGAACAACTGCAAAATCCTGCCTGATTCAAGGAGGAGTTGCCGGTGTAGTCCCAACATTTGAGGTAGGTAGGGTTCAGAGGTTTATGAAAGGCAGTGGCCTTACAATCCAGGTGCCGGTAGTAGACTTGATGGAAATAGGTGCAGGCGGAGGAAGCATAGCAAAAGTGAGCAAGATGGGAACCCTTCAGGTTGGACCTGAAAGTTCCGGCGCCGAGCCAGGACCTATTTGTTATGGAAAAGGGGGCACTGAGCCGGCAGTTACAGATGCAGATCTCCTGCTTGGCTATTTAGATGAGAATTACTTCCTTGGGGGTGAGATGAAGCTCGACAAGGAGGCCGCCATGCGAGGCGTGGAGGAAAGGATTGCCGGGCCTCTTGGAGTATCTCTATCCCAGGCAATATGGGGGATACATGACCTTATTAATGAAACAATGGCAGGTGCTGCTAAGACGCATATCGCAGAAAAGGGAGGAAACCCAAAACTTGTAACTGTGATAGCCTTTGGAGGAGCTGGACCGGTGCACGCCTATGGCCTGGCCAAGAAATTGGGTGCTCCAAGATTGCTTGTTCCGCCGATACCTGGGGTAGGCTCGGCGCTTGGATTTTTTACTGCACCGAGGGCGTTTGATGTATTGAGAAGCCATAAGCAAAGCCTTGAGGATGCCGGCTTCTCTGAAATCGAGGCAATATTCCAGGAAATGGAGGCAGAGGCAGGCAAGGTAATGACAAAGGCAGGGGAGAAGGAGACCATTACATTTGAAAGGTCTATCGATATGCGCTTTATAGGCCAAGGCTCAGAGACAAATGTTCCTATATCGCCTGATGATTTTACCAAGATTGCCAGGGCAGAGGTAAGGGAACTATTTGATGGTATATATAAAAAGCTTTACGGCAGAACATACCCCGAGTCTCCTGTAGAGTTAATAAATTATAAGGTTCGTGCAAGCCTTCCAGAGCACCCGCTGCAATTACCAAAGATAGAAAAGAAAGTGTCCTCCCTCAATGATGCAATTAAAGGCACACGAAAGGCCTACTCAGCCATTGCCGGAGATTTTATCCCACACACCGTTTATGACCGTTATTTACTCTTCCCTGACGCCCAATTTCATGGACCGGCTATTATTGAAGAAAGGGAGTCAACGGTTGTTGTTGGAGAGGATGCATCCATATCCGTGGACGATTTTGGCTTTTTATGGATAGACTTAAGACAATAGAGCTTTGCCCGTTTCATAAGGGCTAATAGTTTTTAGACCTATTAGGAGGCAAAAAAATGACCATGAAATTTGATCCCATAACATTAGAAATATTATGGAGAAGGTTGATTTCCATTGTTGATGAGGCTGACAGTTCTGTTGCCAGGACGGCGTTCTCCAGCCTTTTAAGGGACGCCCATGACTACACCTGTATGTTTACAGATAAAAAGGGCAGGGAATTGGCCCAAGGATCCTTTGCGACGCCTGGACAATCAGGAGCAATGGCATTAGGAATAAAAAAAATTATCTCCAGCCTCTCTGTGGACAGTTGGCGACAGGGTGATATTTTCATTACAAATGATCCCTGGGCCCTTGCAGGACATCTCAATGATGTATGTGTAATGAGCCCTATACATTATAAAAACGACCTGGTTGCTTTTACTGCATGTGTATTTCACCATTCCGATATTGGAGGAAGGGTCTCTTCTGACAACCATGATGTTTTTGAGGACGGCCTTTTTATTCCCCTTGTTAAGCTTTATGATGGAGGGATTTTGAATGAACCGGTTATGGAGATGATTCGCTGGAATGTAAGGACACCGGAAGAGGTAACAGGCGACATCAGATCGCAGATAGCAGCAAACCATGTTTGCAGTGAGAAAATATGCCAGATGCTTGAAGAGACCGGCCTGGAAAACATTGATGACCTTGCCGATGACATAATAGGGCTTACAGAGAAGAGCATAAGAAATGAGATTGAGCGTATCCCTGATGGAATATACAGAGGAGAAGGCATTATAGAGCAAAAGGAAGGCAAGGGTGACGTAACAATAAAAGCAGCCGTTGAAATAAAGGGAGATGGTGTGATTGTTGACCTTGACGGATCTTCGCCTCAGGTCGACTGGGGTGGAAATGTTGTATTTAATTTTACATATGCCTATGTCTTTATGGCTATCAAGAGCATGTTTGATCCTCAAATGCCAAACAACGAAGGTTGCGCCCGGCCTATAACCATGAAAGCCCCTGAAGGCAGCGTGGTAAATTGCAGATTTCCAGCAGCAGTTGCAGCGAGGATGCAGATAGGACATTTTCTAACCGAGATTATTTACAGGGCATTGGCGGAGGTTATGCCGGAAAACGTTATTGCAGGGAGCGGCGGTACGCCGGCAACCATGAATGTGTTCTATGGAAAAAGAAGCGATAATTCGCCCTGGCATTCCGTTATTATCCGAGGGGGCGGAATGGGGGCGAGCCACAAGGAGGACGGTCATTATGTAAGTATATTTCCGGCAAATGGGGCAAACACACCTGTTGAGACATTAGAGAGCGATACACCCCTTATTGTAGAAAAAAGAGAAATTCTTTCAGATTCAGGCGGGCCCGGCAAATTCAAGGGAGGATTAGGAAGAAGGGTAATATTTAGAGTGCCGGATGATGATTATGCACCATCAGGGCCTGTAAACCTTGGTATTCAGTCAGGACGATACCGTTACCCGGCAAAAGGCCTCTTTGGCGGTGGTGATGGTTCAAGGGCTCAGTTCCTTGTGAACGATGTTGCCGGCGACCCCTATGGGCTAACCCAGGTAAAATCAGGCGATATCATAACCATGGATGCCGCTGGTGGAGGGGGTTACGGAGATCCTGTTGAGAGGGATGCAGAAATGGTCATGAAGGATGTTCTAAACGGCTATGTAAGCCTGAAAGGGGCAAGGGAAGATTATGGCGTTGCCATTGACCCGGAGACTATGAAAGTGGATATAGATGAAACAGAGAGGTTGAGAGGCTCACTGAAAAAAGCATAATCATTATATTGTTTTCCTTACGCGTTACTGTTAAGGCGTCTTTTTTTTGACAGGATTGACAGGATAAACAGGAATATATGTTAAGTCACAAACAAGACATTGTTGTAATAATCCTGTAAATCAAAAGAGATATCCTGGCAAAATACCTTACAGATAGAGCTCTGATAAGAAAGGACTATCAGGATAAATAGAGGATTTACAGGAATAAAAAAATCAAGTCAATCCATGCCTGCCCCGCGGAAAGCGGGGTTATCCTGTCTAATATATACCTCCTATCCTTACGCTATATTTGTCGATATGCTGTCAGATGATCGAATTATCTGATAGCCTACGGTGTTCTGAGCCTTTTTGGTCCACTTGTCAAAGTCGTATCAGAGCCTATCTGATAACTCTTCCGCCAGTTTGTAAAAATCCAATGTAACATCTCAATAAGGCAGGGCATTCCTTTATCTTCCCCCTTTGAAAAGGGGGATTGAGGGGGATTTTTTCTAAAACTACCCGGACTTATTGAGATGTTACCATCCCATTCGTAAAATCGTTTCATCCCTGCCTGTGCGTGTCCGCACCTGTCTGCGTGCACCGCACAGGCAGGCGCAGACAGGTCTCCCAAATTTCTATTTTCCAATTTCTATTTTCAAGCCGTGAACGGCTACTTAATTTTTTTTCAAGATATTCTGTATTTTGGCGTCTCGATGTGCGAATTTTTACATCGAGGGCAACGACTTGGGCGGGTAAAGCGTTTTCGGTTTTTAAAAACATAGCCACAGGACAGGCACTGGGCAGGGAGAATGGTAAGCATTTTATTTTGAGCTGATATTGAACGGGAAACATGTCCAAGGTGATCGTAGACCTCTTTTTCTTTAATCCCAATTGCTTGAGAAATTTCCCTTGCAGAAAAATCATCATCATTCAGGAGGTTGATTATCTGTTGACGAATCGTTTGGGGCATATCACGATATTCATTCATCTATAAGAAGGCATAATTAGTGCCTGAACGAAAAGCCAGTTCAGGCACTAATTTAGATTTTAGATTGCGGATTTTAGATTAAAAACCAACGGAATTTCAAAGCCTTCAGACCTCGTCATTCTTATTATACAAATGACTAAAGATCTTTATATCACGCGAGATTGCAAATTAATTGGACATCAGTTCGGTCTGGGTTCAGGGTTCAAAATTCAAGGTTAACCGTTTTGCACTTTTTCCCTTAGCCATTGATTTCATTGGGTTAATACCATGAGAGCTCAACCTCTGAACCTCTGAATCCCGCTGCAAGCGGGAAACCTTTGAACCCAACTCTTGGGGTGGAAAAGAGGTTTATGTCCAAAGTATTAAACAATTATACGCTATAAATTACGAGGCCTGTAATTACAAACTATACAGTCTTGATTTTTATTTTACGGGGGTTTGCCGGTTTAATCTTTGGCAAGGTCAACCTAAGAACCCCATCCGTCATTTTGGCGTCTATCTCCGGTTGGTTAATCATCTCAGAAAGAGTGAACTGCCTGAAATAGGTTCCTGTCTGATATTCTTTTAAGATATCTACCTCATCAGGTCCTTCTGGTGACAGTGCTTTGCCGGCCAATGTAAGGGTGTTTTCACGAAGGTCAATATCAAGATTGTCCGCTTTTACACCAGGCATATCTGCTACAACGACTATCTCACCGTCTGTTTCAAAGATATCTACCTCAGGGGTAAATGTTGGTCCCTGAACAATTTGCTCAGCCTCAGAGATTGGACCCCTTTTTTCCTTAGCCTGTAGAGACTTAGTTTTTTCGGCCATAGTTATTTCTCCTTTCATTCATAAAGCATATAATTACAATGCTGTAATGGTAATTTTCTTGGGTTTTGCAGATTCTGCTTTAGGTATCGCTATAGTTAGCAAGCCGTCATTGCATTTGGCATCAGCCTTTGATGCATCAATCTGTGCCGGCAAGGTGATTTTCCTGCTAAACTTTCCTGCTTCCCTCTCTCTTCTGTGGTATTTGGTGTTTTCATCTTCAGTGTCTGATTTACGCTCACCTTCAATTGTGAGCGTGTTGTTTGCTATAGATAATTCAAGATCATCCGCCTTAATCCCGGGCAACTCCGCACGAACATAGTAGTTATCCGTTTCTTCCGTAATGTTGATTGCCGGAAAAACGCCTGCTGCCGGTTCCCTGAATATTTTCATTGCAGGATATTGATAAAGTCTTTCCATTTCTTGTTTCATACGTTCTAATTCCTCAAACGTATCATTCCATCTCAATCTTGGCAAATTGCCTAAAGTGTTTCTTATTATCATGACCTAACCTCCTCTTTAATGTAAATGTAGAAAAAGCAGTCTTCGATTAAATCTTATGCAATGCTTTACTAAAAAATTAATCAGATTTTAAGGTTTGTCAAGATATCCAATTTGCCTGGTTAAGGAGTTTTGATATATGTAGCCGTTCATGGGTTGAAACTTGTCGAAGATCCCGCAAAGCGGGGAAACTGGAAAATAGAAATTTGGGAGGCCAGTCCGCGCCTGCCTGTGCGATACACATGTCTGCGTGCATCGCACAGGCAGGCGCGGACAGATGCAGGAACGCACAGGCAGGAATGAAACGAGTTTACGGGTTGGATGTTTACAAACTGGCGGAAAAATTATCAGTTAGGGTCTCTGCGTAGAGAAATTTTTTAGACAGGATAGACCCCGCCATGCGCGGGGCAGGCATAGATATTCAGGATATAAAATAACTCTGTGGTAAATTCTTTTTTATTTTGGGGGTTTTTAGCGAAAGATGTCCTCAGTGAAGACATTTGGTTCTTCAATAAGGGCCGGCAATGGAAACAAGGCAATGCGCTCTCTATCCTTTGCAGCTATATTTCTTGACAAATCAAAAAGATAAGAATAGCGTAATCGAAAAATAAACGTAAACATGTAAGGAGGTTGTTTTGCTTACCCCGTGGAATGAAATTTACCCTAAAAAGCACCTTTTCCAAAGCATGCCTGTTGTTCCATTATTCCAAAATTCCTGCAGTCTAAGATGTGCTATTCCACTGGGGTTTTTCAATTCCAACATAAGATTTTAAAGCCCCACTTTTGTAGCTGTAGTGGAGCTTTTTTGCGTCTATTTTAATAAATAATACTTGCTGTTAACCAATAAAAACAGAACATGAGTCAAACGGAGACTTAACTTATCTACCTGAAGACTATTCCACTGGGACTTTACCCCTTAGGTTACATATGAATGATGATGCTTGAAAAAGACTTGCTGGCAAAAAAAGTTAACCCTTGGGGTTAACTTTTTACTTGACATAATACCTGAGTATGATAATCTCATTTAAAAACAGAAAGCTTGAAAAAGATTTTTCCGACGAGAAAGCCCTCACTCTGAGGTATGGGGTGGAGCAGGCCAAAAAGATACAACAGCGGTTGGTTGCACTGCAAGCAGCAGAGAATCTTGACATCCTGCGGACTTTACCCCAGGTGCGAGCCCATGAATTGTCAGGAAATCAGGCAGGGCTAATATCATTAGACATCAAACAGCCCTACCGACTATTGATCGCACCAGATTACGAAGCTCCGCCTCTAAAAAATGACGGCGGCCTTGATTGGAAAAAAATAACCAAGATCAAAATCCTAAAAGTAGAGGATACTCATGGATGAAGAAGAAAAAAAAGCCTTTAAGCCGAATTATACGGTGTCTCCTGGAGAAATCCTTAAGGAAACCATTGAATATCAAGGTATGACCCAGGCCGAGCTTGCACAGCGCACCGGTCGACCTAAGAAGACCATCAATGAGATCATAAAAGGAAAAGCCGCCATTATGCCCGGTACGGCGATTCAGCTCGAAAGGGTTCTCGGGGTTCCGGCCTCTTTCTGGAATAACCTCGAAAGGAACTACCAGGAAACTATTGCGAGACTAAGAGAGGATGAACAGCTTCAATCCCAGATAAAGTGGCTTCAATCATTTCCTATGGCATTTCTTGTTAAGAAGGGCTGGCTACCAAAGGCGAAATCGGATGTAGAAAAGCTGCGTACCTTGCTCAACTTTTTTGGGGTAGCAGGTGTCAACGAATGGAAAGCGATCTGGGAGAACTCAGAAGCCACCTATCGACGGTCTCTGGCATTTAAAAGCAAACCAGCCGCTGTTGCTGTTTGGTTGAGGAAAGGCGAAGTTGAGGCTCTCAAGATTGACTGTCAACCTTTCAGAGAAAGGGCTTTTCGTGCTGCCTTAAAAAGAATTCGTGGGTTCACAGGAGAATCTCCTGAGGTATTTGAGCCAGAGATGAAAAACCTTTGTGCTGAAGCGGGTGTAGCCGCTGCTTTCGTTCCAGAACTGCCCGGCACCCATCTTTATGGCGCCACCCGATGGATAGGTACTACAAAGGCCCTCATTCAACTGAGTCTGCGGGGCAAAAGCGATGACCATCTCTGGTTCACCTTCTTCCATGAAGCGGGACACATCCTTCTTCATGAGAAAAAGGATATCTTTATAGAGGCAAAAGGTGAGGGGTGCAGAGAGATAGGCGGTAGCGAAAAAGAGCAAGAGGCGAACCATTTTGCCCAGGATCTTCTCATCCCTCCGGAGAAATATCAGACTTTCCTTGACACTGATCGATTCGACGAACCTGAGATTCAGAGATTCGCAAAGGATGTAGGCATTGCTCCCGGAGTTATTGTGGGAAGACTCCAGCACGATCAGCTTATTCCCTATTCCGCTAAAAATAGCCTAAAGAAGCGATTCAAGTTCAAAGAAGAAAACCCATAGCAACAAGAGGACCAGTATGGTGAAGATTGACATCACAAAAACAAAACTGATATGTCTTGCCAGGGAAATACCATGAGGATGGAACGCTCAAGGGAGTGCCCCGAGTGAACCTCCCATTTCAATTGATCGAACCCATCAACAAAAGTCGGACCACAAGGAAATAAAAGAATGGCGGGGTACAAAAGACACCCTTTGAAATATGGGTGGGAAAATATAGATACATTTGAGAAAGGAAAGGGAATAATGATGCGGCAGCGGATAACCCCTCACCTCCCAACCCAAATTTCTTATTAACTCTATGTTACGAGCTATTTTTGCTGCCCGCATATATGGGCATGCAGGCCTTATTTCCTTGACAAATTCCCACCACGGGCGTAAGCTTCCCGCAGCTTAAAAAATTGCCTTTCAGCGACCTGCAATATATAGAAAATCAGTAAAAATTTAAACACAACAAGCCAAGAATGATAGGCGTTTATCCGCCGTTTTTTTGGCGGACTTGCTCGCCTTTGACGGAATCCAATAGGGGGCCTGTCAGCTTAATTGTGCTTTCACAGTTGAGCTATCAGCTATGCTCGCCCCGTGAAATTGCAAAGCAAAGGTTCAAAACGAACCTATTTCACTGGGGAGCTGAAACAGTGGAGCTTTTTACATTTATTCTTGTTAAGTCAAACGGAGACCCGTTGATGACCCGTTGACTTTAAAGTACCAATTTGGCACCTTAAAGTGAGGTGGACACTCAAAGTACTTACCGATGGTTTCTACGGAACAAGGTGTCGCTATGCTGTCATCGGTTCTCAAAAGTAAGAGAGCGATTGAAGTGAACATTGCGATCATGAGAGCATTTGTTGAATTAAGAAAAATGATTTCGTCCCACGCAGACCTTGAACGCAAGCTGGCTTCGATAGAGCAGAAATATGATAAGCAATTTAAGGTTGTTTTTGATGCCATTCGTGCCTTGATGGCTCCACCTGAAAAACCTAAGAAAAAAATCGGCTTTGAAATTAAGGAACCCAAAGCTCGATATGGCAAACAAGGGGGAAAGAAAAAGCAAATCTGAACCTTGAACGGTGAACACAGAACCGTGAACCATCGTTGTGCAACGAAAATATTGGAGCTTTTTTGCGTCTGTTCTGTAGAATGACATGTGGTGTTAAGAAAGAAAAACAGAACATGAGTCAATGGCAGACCACGTTATTGGTACGTTCAAGAGAGGATAAATGACATATGAAGATGTGACCCCAATTCCTTGTCGCTGTTCACCACAGAGCCGCAGAGAGCGCAGAGATTATTTAACTTTTTTATTGTTTTTCGCTGAGAGGGCGGAAAACAAAAAGATCTATCCTATCGAAAAAAACGCTTTTCCTTTGCTGTCCTTCGTGCTCCGTTAAATTCCGAATGACAGCTAAGTTTACCCCGTTAAATCCTGAAAGGCTATTTAACTGGGGCTTATTTAATCGGGGTCAACAGCAAAAGAAAAAATATTTTACTCTGAGTCCTTTGCGGCTTAGCGGTAAATTCTTTTTTATTTTGTGGGTTTTTAGCGAAGGATGTCCTCAGTGAAGACACCCTGGTTCTTCAACAAGTACCGGTAATGGAGACAAGGCAATACACTCTGTGCCCTTTGCAGCTATATTTCTTGACAAATAAAAAAGAAAAGAATAGCGTAATCGCAACATAAACGTAAACATGTAAGGAGGTTATTTTGTTTACCCTGTGGAATGAAATTCACTCTAAAAAGCACCTTTTCCAAAGCATGCCTGTTGTTCCATTATTCCAAAATTCATGCAGTCTAAGATGTGCTATTCCACTGGGGTTTTACAATTCCAACAAAAAGGTTTTCCAAAAAGCTCCACTGTTATAGCGGTAGTGGAGCTTTTTTGCGTCTATTCTGTAGAATAACACTTGTTTTATTCAGGAAAGGCAAAACATGAGTCAAAAGGAGATTTTTCCTTCTGTGTACAAGTGGATTGACAAACAAGGTATGCCCGCACACCGGATGGGTCGTTTGTGGAAGTTTAAGATGTAGGAGGTGGATGAGTGGGTGAGGTCAGGTGGTACAAAACCCATCAAAAATAATGAGGAATAGCATAAAAAATGACTGTGCTGCTTGATAACAAAGGCCAGGGAAAGGTTGGAGATTCTCTGGCGGAGGGGATTCAGGTGAATGCTCGCCTCTCCATACTGTCTGGCCTATTCTCCATTTACGGCCACTTTGCCCTGAAGAAGCAACTCGCGCGGGCTGGTTTTTTGCGCCTCCTTATCCCTTCCAACGAAGCCCATGGTGCGTCTAAAAACAAACAACAGTTTAGGTTAGCAGGGCTAACGGGGAGCGAAGCCGAGAGGCGTTTTCGCAACTCCTTGAACATGGTGGAAATCGCCCGAGAGTGTTCACAGTGGTTGCAGAAAAAGGCGGAAATTAGGGCGGTCTCGCTGCCTGTCCTTCAGAATCTATTCCATATCGAGAACCCTGACGGCAACGCCATGGCCATTCACGGAAGTTCACCGTTCACATCTGCGGGGCTCGGCGCTGTGCCATCGGATGGATATGAGATGAACACTTGTTTCACGACGCCGGCGGAAACCGAAAGCCTTCTGAAATGGTTTGAGGCGATATGGTCAAATCCCGAAGCAACTGAAGACGTCAAGTCGGACGTACTGGCCCAGCTTGAGACCATCTTCGGCAACAAATCCCCGGAGTTGGTGTACTTTTTGATGCTATACAACATCTTTCGTGAGTACCTTGGCGAGTTTGAAGAAGACAAGATTATCAAGACCAGAACCGGCATCAAGGATACCCTTGTTTGGGGTAAACTCTACAGATTTCAACGTGATGGCGTGCTGGGGGCCATCGACAAGATGGAAAAACATAACGGCTGTATCATTGCCGATAGCGTTGGCCTTGGAAAAACGTTCGAAGCCCTGGCGATCATTAAGTACTACGAACTTCGAAACGACCGTGCTCTGGTATTGTGTCCTAAGAAGTTACGTGAAAACTGGACCCTCTATACGGTTAATGACCGCCGCAATATCTTCGCGGAAGACCGATTCAACTTCGACGTCCTAAACCACACTGATCTCACCCGACTTAGCGGAAAATCTGGAGAGATCAACCTGGAGACCCTCAATTGGGGAAACTACGATCTCATTGTTATCGATGAGTCCCATAATTTTCGGAACAATCCGCCACGTAAGGATGGGATGACGAGGTACTCTCGATTGATGCGCAACATCATCAAATCGGGTGTAAAGACTAAGGTCCTCATGCTTTCGGCCACGCCTGTCAACAGTCGTATGAATGACCTGAAAAATCAGGTGGCATTTATCACTGAAGGCACCGACGATGCTCTCTACAGCCAAGGTGTTTTCAGTATTGAACAAACACTTCGACAGGCACAAACACGTTTCAACCAATGGCTTCGACTTGATGCTTCCGACCGGACGACTGAGGGGCTACTTGAAACCCTGAATTTCGATTACTTCAAGCTGCTTGACCTGCTAACCATAGCCCGTTCCAGAAAACATATTGAGAAATACTATGATCTTGATGAGGTAGGTGAGTTTCCTGAGCGGGCCAAACCTAAAAACATCAAGTCCGATATCGACACCAAGGATTTGTTCCCTGAACTCAGGGAGATCAACCGGGATATACGCCGGCTCAATCTCAGTTCATATGCCCCGTTGAAATATATTCTCCCTAACAAACTTGAGGAATACAGCCGAAAATATGACATGGAGGTGTCTGGCGGATCGGTATTCAAGCAAATTGACCGAGAAGAGAGCCTAATCCACCTGATGCGAGTGAACCTTCTCAAGCGGATGGAGAGTTCGATCAATTCCTTTGCACTCACGTTGGCAAGGCTCCTCGAAAAAGTCCGCGATATCATCAGCCGTATCGACTCCTATGAGGGATCTGAAATTGAAGAGCTGAGCATTAAGGAGATCGAAATAGACGATGATGATTTCGCACCATATTTGATTGGCAGCAAAATCAAGGTGCTCCTTCAGGATGTGGACCGAGTTCGGTGGAGGCAGGAGCTTGAGGAAGACGAGGTGCTTCTGGTCAAATTACTACGGCAGGCGCGGGAGATTGATGCTTTACGCGACGAGAAACTCCGGCGTCTTAAGGAACTCATCACCGCCAAATGCGCGAACCCTATCAATCCCGGAAACAAGAAGATACTCATTTTCACTGCCTTTGCGGACACGGCCCAATATCTCTATGAGAGCATCGCCGCATGGGCGCAGGACGAACTCGGTGTCCATTCTGCCTTGGTAACCGGCGGCAACAGCGGTAACAAGACCACGATGCCGAATCTCCGAAAGGATATCGCAACCATTATTACGTCCTTTTCTCCCCTTTCAAAGGAGCGTGCCAAGATTGATGAATCACTTACAGAGGAGATTGACATCCTGATTTCCACCGACTGTCTTTCTGAAGGTCAAAATCTTCAGGATTGTGACTATGTCGTGAACTACGATATCCATTGGAATCCGGTTCGAATTATACAACGTTTCGGGCGCATCGACCGTTTTGGCTCGAAAAACCAGGTTATCCAGCTCGTCAATTTTTGGCCTAACATGGAATTGGACGAATACATCAATTTAGAGGCACGGGTCTCCGGGCGGATGGTCCTACTCGATATCTCTGCAACGGGTGAGGAAAATATCATCGAGTTCGCCGATGCCGGTAAAATGAATGACCTGGAATACCGTCGCAGACAACTGGAGAAGCTACAAAATGAGGTGGTGGATTTGGAGGACATAGGAGGAGGTATCTCTATTACAGATATGACGCTGAATGATTTCCGGATGGACCTTGCCGAGTACTTGAAAGAGAACGCCGACCTCCTTGAGCATATGCCGCCTGGGGCTTTCGCCGTCACCCGTATCGACGATCTGATTGAAGAGAAAGGCCTAAAGCCCGGGGTTATTTTTTGTCTCCGCAGTGATTCAGCAAAGGTGAGCACAGACAGCTCCTACGCGCTTGCTCCCCATTATCTGGTCTGGATTTCCGAATCCGGCGAGGTACAGATCAACTTCACACAGGCCAAAAAGATTCTGGACCTGCTCAAGAAACTGTCTCTCGGCCGGTCCCAACCCGATGAGGGCGCTGTAGCACGATTCAAGGTCATCACCCGTGACGCGACGGACATGAGCAAATACCGGTCGATGCTGGCCAAGGCTGTTGCAGCCATCACAGGAAAGGCCGTGGAAAAAGGTGTCGAAAGCCTTTTCCATCGCGGTGGAACAGCGCTGAGCAAGGAATCTTTCCAGGGGATAGACGACTTTGAAGTGGTTTCCTATCTCATCATTCTCGGGGAGAACCACGAATGAACACTAATAAACACGAATTGATTTATAAGGAAGAGGTTTTCCAGATAGTTGGTTGTGCCATAGAAGTGCTGAATACACTTGGATACGGATTATTGGAGAAACCCTATGAAAACGCGTTGGTGGTTGAGTTTGGTTTAAGAAGTGTTCCTTTTCAGCAGCAACCCCGTTACTCTGTGATCTATAAGACCGTAAAAGTCGGTGAATATATCCCGGATTTAATTGTCTTAGATAAGATTGTTGTTGATACAAAGACCATTGATCGAATCACTAACACCGAGAAAGGTCAAATCCTGAATTATCTGAAAATTACTGGGCTGAAAGTTGGCCTCATCTTGAATTTCAAGCACGCCAAACTAGAATGGGAGCGACTGGTATTATGAATAATATTGCTGTCCATTCATGTGAATTCGTGGTTCAAAAATACATGAATATTCCTGAGACCTGCTACCTCGGCAAACGGGTTTACAAAAAGCTTTTCCGTGAGAATGCCAAACTGAGTGCAACCGACAAGAAGGCGTTGAGCGATGACGTGGATACCATTCTCTGGCAGTATACTTTCAAGCCGACTACGATCCCGATTCAGCCATACGAGGATGACGAGCGTGAATATCACGAGGTGGTGCTTCTTCAGGTTAATTTGACACAGGACAAACGAGTCAACCGTCTTTGTGAAATTATTCATCGCGCGATCCCGTACCCGTTGATTCTGGTCTTCCATATTTCAAATGATCAATCTTCAATCAACAATCAAAAATGCCTTATCAACCTTGCGTACAAGCGATTTTCCCAGGCGGAAAAGGATGCTATTGTCGCCGAGGGTTTTCAGGCGACGGGCTGGCTGGATTTGTCGAATCCGACGGAAAACCAGGCCGCTTTCCTGGACAGCCTGGACATATCGACATGGCCCCATACGCATTTCTTTGCGTTTTACAGAGCTGCCATGGAACGGGTTATCGCTTTAGCATGCGCAGAGCATAGTGGCCATTATTCATTGGAAATTCCGAATGGTCTCTCGGTTGATGATCGAGTGAATAAGCTGAAGCAGGTTGAAAAATTCCAGCAGGAAAAATCGGAAATCCAGGGTAAGCTGAAGAAAGAGAAAAACCTGGGCACGCAGGTTCAACTGAACACACGGATTAAACAGATTACCGACCATATTAAGGCAGTAAAGTCTGAATTATGAAAAAGATAGAACCACAAATGGACACCAATAAACACGAATTTGAAAAAGAGATATATTATGTCCATTAGTGGTTAAAAACTGGAGATAGATGTGGTTGAAACAACGGTTGAACAAATTGAAAAACTAATGACTTCCCAAGAGGGAGAAAACCTGGAATTCAAGGAAGCCAGAAACAACTATGACTTTGAAAAACTTGTCAAATATTGCTCGGCATTGGCCAATGAAGGCGGCGGAAAGATTGTTCTTGGGGTAACAGATAAACGTCCCAGAAGCGTTGTGGGTTCTCAGGCTTTTAAGCAGCCGGAACGAACAAGGTCCGGCCTTATCGAACGTTTACATCTAAACATTGATTTCAGTATAGTCAAACATCCTGAGGGCCGGGTTCTGATTTTTCATGTTCCCACGCATCCAATCGGCAATCCCATCAAACATAAGGGGGTTTACTGGCAACGGACAGGGCGACAGCCTGATAGCAATGTCCGAAGACCGGCTGCGTGGTATTTTTGCGGAGGCAGGGCATGATTTTTCGGCGGATATATGTGATTCCGCCACCATGGATGATTTGGACACGGTGGCTATTGAAAACTTTCGCAAGGGCTGGATTAACAAGTCCGGGAATCAAGGTTTAACTACCGTTACGCCGGAACAGTTGCTTAATGACGGTGAAGCCCTGGTTGGCGGCCAATTAACCTATGCGGCTTTAATTTTGTTTGGCACTCGAAAGGCCCTTGGGCGACATCTTGCTCAGGCGGAAATGATTTTTGAATATCGTGCCTCCGACGCCTCTGGCCCAGCTCAGCAGAGAAAGGAATTCCGGCAGGGGTTTTTCAGCTTTTATGATGACCTATGGGATTTGGTTAACTTACGCAACGATATCCAGCACTTTCAATCAGGCCTGTTTGTTCTGGACATCCCAACATTTTCCGAACGAGTGGTTCGAGAAGCTGTATTAAATGCCGTCAGCCATCGCGACTATCAGCTTGGCGGCAGTGTTTTTATCAGACAATATCCCCGCCGGTTAGTGCTCGAAAGTCCGGGCGGCTTTCCTGTCGGTATTACCGAACAGAATATTCTTGACCGTCAATTGCCCCGTAACCGGCGTATTGCGGATATTTTTTCCAAATGCGGCCTTGTGGAACGTTCCGGGCAGGGTATGAACCTGATGTTTGAATTGAGCATTCAGGAAAGTAAACAAACACCTGATTTTATGGGTACGGATCAATATCAGGTTGTTCTTAACCTCAACGGAGAAGTACAGGACCCCCGTTTTTTGCAGTTCCTTGAAAAGGTGGGGCGTGAGACCCTGGCACTGTTTAGCACATCCGATTTTTTATTGCTGGATTATATACACCGAGAAAGCAAAGTACCCGTTCACCTCCAGAGCCGTTTGCAGTCTCTTGTGAACAAGGGCGTTGTGGAGCGTTTCGGCAGAGGACGAGGGGTTAAGTATATTCTCAGCAGGAGATTTTATAAAATAGCCAATGAAAAGGGTGCGTACACGCGCAAAAGAGGTCTGGACCGTGAAACAAACAAGAGCTTGCTTATGCAGCATATCACAGAGAATAAAACGGATGGCAGCCGTCTCTTTGAAATGATGCAGGTATTGCCAGCTTTGAGTAGTGACCAGGTTAAGGCATTGCTTAGGGAGATGAAAGTAGATGGCCAGATTTATGTGGTTGGCAGAACAAGCGCCGCACGCTGGTTTTCTAGCCAATGAAAATACGGAGAAAAGCACAAGTTAAACACAAGTTAAACACAATAATGGCACAATGTAATATGATTAACCCATGGAAATATAACGTTTTATATTGTGTTATTTAAAAAAGTTAAACGTAATAAAAACGCAATACAATAGGTATATCCTCTTGATATTACTGTCTTTATATTGGAACAGTAAAAAAAGTTAAACGTAATTCATGCCCAATAAAATGGCACAATCGAATGGAAAAAGAGAACCACGAATGGACACCAATAAACACGAATGTAAAAAAGAAAAAATATTAGTGTTTATTCGTGTTCATTAGTGGTTCAAAACTGGAGACAAACATGAAAAAATTGACAGAACAGGACGGAAAAAGCCTCTATATGGTGAACGAAAACCTGGCGGTGCTTAAAGACATTTTCCCCGAGGCCTTCACAGAAGGTGGTGTGGACTTTGAAGTGCTTCGCGATCTTTTGGGCGACGCGATTGATGAGGGCGAGGAAAAATACGGCCTCAACTGGCATGGCAAAAAAAAGGCCAGGCAGATTGCATTAATGCCTTCCCTGGGTACGCTGCGTCCATGCCCCGAAGAAAGCGTTGATTGGGATACAACCCAGAATCTGTTTATTGAAGGCGACAACCTTGAAGTCTTGAAGCTAATGCAAAAGAGTTACGCTAATAAAGTCAAGATGATCTATATTGATCCACCGTTTAACACGGGGAATGAGTTTATCTATCCTGATAAGTTTCAGGACAATCTGGATACCTACCTCAAATATACCGGACAAAAAGATGATGATGGTTTCAAAGTTTCAAGCAACACCGAAAGTTCGGGTAGGTATCACAGCAACTGGTTGAATATGATGTACCCCAGGTTGAAGTTAGCCAATCGTTTATTGGAGAAAGAAGGGGTGATTTTCATCAGTATCGGAGGTGAGGAGCTATCAAACCTCATTGCTATCATGAATGAAGTATTTGGAGAGGAATGCTACAAAAACATTATCGTTATTCGCCGCGGCGTTAAAAATGTTCAGGCGCAGTTCGAAACTATTGATTCTCTAAATCACGGACATGAGTATGTTGTATTTTATGCCAAAAATGGCGATACCAGATTTGAAAAGTTCTTTATCAAAAATGACCAAGATGAAGAACCTACAGGATCTTGGAATAATCACTGGCGTGGTACTGACCGGCCCACAATGAGATATGAAATATTTGGCATGACGCCAAGCAGTGGCCAATGGCGTTGGGGCAAAGAACGAAGTCTATCTGCAATTAAAAACTGGGAACGTTTAATAATTGATATCGGTGAAACTCCTTCAATACACCAA
>JAYEMW010000131.1:0-4160 GCA_034718555.1 Thermodesulfobacteriota bacterium | reverse complement strand
GAACATAAACCTCACGATTTATGCACTCCCACGAAACTTACCGTTCCTTTCACTACCGCCTAAACAGTCAATTGACGGGTTGGAATTTCACCAACTGATATATAAACGCCTCTTGGCGTACCAGACACACACAGACTGACACGGACAAATTATTTATCCTATAGTCTTTAGCTCTTTTCGCGAAGCGATGATACTATTTTAGCCGAGCGACTTGCTCGGCTAAAATGTCTGCGTTGGTCTGCGTGGGTCTGCGGCTAAGTCTCTTATTTCGCTATAATTAGAATTGCTGCCTTAATGCAATTTGGTAATCATGACCAAGGATGGTGGGGATTCGGAACAAGGTAACATAGTTTTGTCTGACTGCAAATGCAGAATCAAATGTAGAAATACTAATCTGTGGCATTAGGGCTCTTTGGCAAGTATTTTTGTAAGTTCTCGATAAGTTGGGGTAGATTTAGAAAAAATCCCCCTCAATCCCCCTTTTCCAAAGGGGGAAGTCATAGGAATACCCTACCTTACTGAATTACGTATTTTTGTATGTTTGCGGGGGGGGGTTAATCAATTCTTTATCAAAGTAGGTTATAGAGTTAATAATTTATACCCAATTGCCGGGTAATTTATATACGGAGCTATAAATGAACAAGGACCATAAAAAGATTGTCAGAAGCTGGAAGTTGTACGACTGGGCAAACTCTGCATTTGCAACAACCATTATGGCGGCAGTGCTTCCGGAATTTTACAGCTCCGTTGCCGGCTCAACTCTGGATAAAACAATTGCAACCAGTTACTGGGGTTATTCCAATACCATTGCCATGCTGATTATTGCAATTACCGCTCCTATCTTAGGGGCAATCGGCGATCACTCCAGGGCTAAAAAGAAATTTCTTGCTATGTTTGCCGTTATTGGGATTTTTGCCACTGCCCTTTTAACAGGAATAACTAATGGCATGTGGTTTTATGCATCTCTTTTATATATTTTTGGTAGAATAGGCTTTGCAGGGGGCAATATTTTTTACGATAGCCTTTTGCCTCACGTAGCAGGGCCAGACGAAATCGACAGGGTTTCCGCGGAGGGATATGCATACGGCTATTTAGGCGGCGGTATTCTTTTGTCTATTAATCTGCTTATGATACTTAAACCATCCCTGTTTTTCATTCCTGATGCCCAATGGGGCACGAGGATATCTTTCCTTACTGTTGCTCTGTGGTGGGCTGTTTTTTCTATACCTATATTCAAAAACGTATCTGAACCAAAGGTGTTAATCTTAAGCGATGAAAGCTCCAACCCTTTATTGGCCGGCTACCAAAGGATTAGAAACACGCTAAGGGATTTTAGTAAATTTAAGGACCTGGTAAAATTCCTTGTGGCATTCTGGCTTTACAATGACGGAATAACCACCATAATCGTTATGGCAGTAATATTTGGTGCGGAAATAGGCATTGGAACATTCCACCTGATAGGTGCAATTCTAATGGTACAATTTCTTGGTATTCCTTTTACCCTTTTGTTTGGCAGGTTGCCTGAAAAGTTAGGGACAAAAAATTCACTCCTTTTATCTTTAGGCATATATTCAATTATCGTCATCCTTGGATACTTTATGCAAAAACCAGTCCATTTTTGGATATTGGCATTCTTGGTTTCAATGGTGCAGGGTGGATCCCAGGCGCTTAGCCGATCAATGTTCGGATCTATGGTGCCAAAAGGTAAATCCGCTGAATTTTTCGGGTTTTATGATGTGAGTGGTAAATTTTCCGGCATTATCGGTCCGTCAATTTTCGGCATCATGGGTCAATTAACGGGGTCAAGCAGGCTAAGCATTATCTCTATCATTATATTCTTTATAGCCGGGGCAGTGTTATTAGCCAAGGTAGATCATGCTCAAGGTATTAAGGCTGCTGCTACGCCTGATGATGAGTCAACTGTTATCGGGTGAATCCGATAGCTATTTACACTCTCTTACCTTACTTAATTCCCCTTGAACTCCGGTTTCCTTTCCTCTAAATAAGCGTTGAGAGCCTCTAATAAATCCTCCGAGGGTAGGATCATGGCTGATCTCGCTGCATTATACTCAAGGCTTCTCGCAACCGGAACTTCTTCATTATGTAAAAGCACCTCTTTTGCCCCTTGAACAGCGAGGGGCGGGTTACCTGCAATTTCCCCGGCTATTTTATTTACCTTTTCAAACAACACCTCTGGTGTGTCAAAAACCTCATTTATCAGTCCTATCCTGTGCGCTTCTTCAGCGCCAATGGAGTGGCCACGAAAGGCCATTTCCCTGGCCTTTCCACGGCCTACAATCCTCGGCAATCTTTGTAATCCTCCAACATCCGTGATAATTGCAAATTTTGCCTCTGGAAGGGAAAAGACAGCGTCGGTCGAGCAATATCTCATATCACATGAGCAGGCAAGCTCTAAGCCGGCACCCAGGCAGTGCCCTTGAATAGCTGCGATGACAGGAACTCGCAAAAGCTCTAATTCCGTATGTATGGACTGAATCATTTTTATGAGGTTAAAAAGCCTCACCTTTTGTTTTGCAGAACGGCCCTTTGACAATTCATCTATCACCTTGTTATCCGGATTCAGGTCCAGGCCGGTGCAGAAGGAATCTCCTTCACCCTTTAATAAAACAACCCTCACATCCTCATCTATAGATGCCTCTTTTACGGCATCGGCCAGGGAAAGCCAGAGATCGTAATTAAGGGCATTCTTTTTTTCCTGTCTTCTTAATGTAATTGTCCCTATTG
This sequence comes from Thermodesulfobacteriota bacterium, assembly GCA_034718555.1. Taxonomy (GTDB): domain Bacteria; phylum Desulfobacterota; class DSM-4660; order Desulfatiglandales; family B25-G16; genus M55B121. The sequence goes on along the minus strand of JAYEMW010000131.1, from coordinate 1,415 downwards.
ATCCGCTTTTTTCAAATGTGGCTAAACCTTTTCCATACGCCTCATTAGACATATTCCTCTCCCTTCAACCTCTCAACATAATGCTGGACGGAAAAGGCGGCTGTGGCTCCATCCCCACATGCAGTTACAACCTGCTTGAGGTTCTTCTTGCAGCAATCACCGCATGCGAAAATACCCTCTCTTGATGTGGCCATCTCCTTATCAACAAGGATATAATTGTCGTCGCTTTTCTTAACAATAGTGCCAAGAAAATCCAGGTTTGGTATATAACCAATAAATACAAACGCACCGCTCACTGGAAGATCCTTGTTTTCCCCGGTTTTAAGATTTTTAAGCCTTAAACCTTCAACCAAATTCTGTCCATAGATTTCATCTACAACTGAATTAAAAATAAGCTCTACCTTTTCATCTTTAAATGCCTTTTCCTGGAGTATTTTTGTTGCCCGCAGGCGGTCTCTCCTGTGAATTATATACACCTTGCTTGCAAATCTGGTCAGAAACATACCCTCCTCTACTGCCACGTCGCCTCCTCCAATTACCGCCACCGGAACATTCCTGAAAAATGCACCATCACAGGTAGCGCAGTATGAAACCCCTTTACCTGTGAATTCAGTCTCACCGGGCACGCCTATCTTCCTTTGCTCATTGCCTGTAGCGATTATGATGGAAAGACATTGGTAAGGCACGGTATCGTTATCTACAAAAACCTTTTTTATATTACCTTCTTCGCTGAATTCAATCCTGCTCACCTCTCCATATATTATATTCGTGCCAAAGGATTTAGCCTGTTCTTCCATGTTTTGGACAAGTTCCGCACCGTAAATTCCGTCCTTAAACCCAGGATAATTTTCAATCTTGTCCGTAAGACTTGCCTGTCCTCCGATACCTAACTTTTCTATCATTATCGTAGAAAGCCTTGCCCTTGAGGCGTATATGCCTGCAGTCAGGCCTGCCGGCCCCCCACCTATTATTATAACATCATAAATCTCCGCCTTGTTTAGCGAGTCGTCACCCATAATCCGTCTCCTTATTTAACTATAAATCTAAAGTCTAAATTTGATGTTTTCGTACAAAGTTGTCACTCCGGTAAAAACCGGAGTCCAGATGGTCTGCAACTGCTTGAAAAGACTGGATTCCGGCTTTCGCCGGAATGACGGAAAACAGCATTTTGGAACTTTTCACGAGATTTTCAAATTTGATAATCTTGTAAAAAGTCTCGAAATCGTCATGCTTAGAAAGGCTGCTTTTTTCTCACCTTAACTATGCCATTATCCTTTTCTGCTGCCAAAACAAAATTAAATATGTCTCTCTGCAAACAAAATGAAGGGTCCTCTCTCGGCATTTGCGTCTTATCACCTTTTAAAAATTTCTGGGCAGTCTCATTAAATATACTGTTTTTTAATGCCTCAATATGG